>NZ_LT599032.1:5123955-5219467 GCF_900079725.1 uncultured Dysgonomonas sp. | reverse complement strand
GCAAGACACAAAAGAAAGTCTTATAGACTATTAATCAACAAATTGCGCATGTGCTATTTTTCAATAGGTAACGATCTAGAAACCAACTTGGTTCTTAGATATGCTTAATTCCCTTACTATTAAAGAGCGACTTAACTTAGCGTGAAAATACTAAATAATCCTTATATTGCCAATATTCTCAAATTTATTTATCTGATTTATTGTATTTATTAATTTCTTGCTATAAAATTTTATAGCTAATGATAATTCAAATTCAATACCCAAAAGAGCTTGTACGGAATATTTACCCTTGAATTAATAAAAATATATGAATAGGGGTTTGATGTCGTTTGATATAAATATAATAAATGTTTGCTAAACGAACTGGTAATTTCCAAAAATAGAGACAACTGTTCAATGTCTGTGTTATCACTGTATAATGTGTTTTTAGGATATTCCAATATTTCGGAGCATGATATTCCATTATTTCCAGGACAGGACAAAAAACTAAAATGGGAAATAGCAAAGATTAAATTATGAGATTTAGGTATGCTTAAAGTTGATTGTTAAAAATGACGGTAACTTCATGTTGGGTGTTTCTATCTTTGTGCAGTATAATGATAAAATCCAATTTGGATATCTAAAAACTAACATGGATAAAATTGTATTTTTTTTGTGTTAATATAAAAATAAATATCTACCTTTGCCAATAGCTTATTTTATAAGTGAATTTTTACAGTAATAAAATGAAGAAGGTTATATCAATATTTCTGTTGCTATTAATGCTGATCATTGGAGCTCATCCTGTGATAGCTATGCATTATTGTGCAGGAGAATTATATTCCTTTGGAGTTTTGGACAATGAAATAGAGAAGTCCTGCTGTGAAGATATGGAAATGCCACAACAGGATGACAATGCCTGCCATACTACTTCAAACACACAGGAGGATAACATAATGCCATCCCATGAAAATTGCTGTGACATTCAAAAGGTTGAACTCTCAACGGACGACTATCAGCATCAGGTTCAGCAATTTAACCTAAGCAATATATTGCCGTCATATGAAAATGTATGGTTGGCTCTTAATTTGCTTATACCAACAGAGAATGAGGGTGTAACTAAAACCAGTCAATACTTTCCGCCAGGAGGTTTTAGTTTACACAACATAGACCTTCTGACCTATATTTGCATCTACCGTATTTGATTTGATAAATCCGTGGCTACCCTGCCATTGGTTTGAATTTTGTGTATATCCAAAACCGGATGTACGTTAAATTGTTTAAATCTAAAAACAAAGATTTACAAATGTTTATCAAATCAAAGAACAATGAAACCATTTTATTTTCTGATTGGTATAGCTATGTCCACCGGCTATATCACAGGACGTCCCGTATATACTCATTATAATACGGAGACAGTTCCGATTGATTCAACAGTCTCTCAACCCTCATCCCCTCAATACACCCTTGTCAAACATCTGATAGAGGATAAATCTGCTATTATACTTGATGTTCGTACAGAACAAGAGTATAATGAAGGTCATATAAGAAATTCTATTAATATTCCGCTGGACAAATTAAATGATTCTGTTTTTTCCCTACAAAAGAAAGAAGCTATTGTTATAGTTTGCCGTAGTGGTAAAAGAAGTAAAGAAGCTAAAACATTTTTAACACATCAGGGGTTTATAAATGTATATGACGGAGGAAAATGGGAAAACCTTAATATATTATTGACGGATAAATAAAAATATTACTATGCTTAACAGAATCATCAAGTATTTTCTCGATAACAGAGTTATAACATTGTTACTACTTGTTATCATCATTGTTTGGGGACTATCTACAGCTCCATTCAACTGGCATGGTGGCGTATTGCCACGCGATCCTGTCCCTGTGGACGCTATTCCTGATATAGGAGAAAATCAGCAAATTGTAGCTACTGAATGGATGGGACGTTCACCAAAGGATATTCAGGAACAAATTACGTATCCGTTATCTACTTCACTGCTGGGAATACCCGGAGTGAAAACCATCCGTAGTACTTCTATGTTCGGTATGTCGTTTATATATATCATTTTTGACGACAACATCGAATTTTATTGGAGTCGTTCCAGAGTATTAGAAAAGCTGAACTCCCTACCTGCGGGAACATTACCAGAAGGGGTACAGCCCAGCTTGGGGCCAGATGCCACTGCTTTAGGACAAATATTCTGGTACACCCTTGAAGGACGTAACCCCGAAACAGGGGAGCCAACCGGCGGATGGAACCCAGATGAGTTACGAACTATTCAGGACTTTTATGCCAAATATTCGATTTCAGCAGCCGAAGGAGTATCCGAAGTAGCATCTATCGGCGGTTTTGTGAAAGAATATCAGGTAGAGATAAATCCTAATGCTATGCGTGCCTTTAATGTTTCCATCATGGATGTGATGAATGCCGTACAAAAGAGCAATCTGGACATAGGTGCGGAAACAGTGGAAATCAATAAGGCTGAATATCTTGTCAGGGGATTGGGGTATATAAAGAATGTTTCCGATCTGGAAGAAGCGGTTATTACTGTCCGCAATGGAGTACCCGTTAAAATTAAAGATGTCGCTTTTGTTAATCTGGGCCCGGCTACCCGTCGTGGAGGTCTGGATAAAGAAGGTGTCGAAGCAGTCGGTGGCGTTGTGGTTGCCCGTTACGGCTCAAACCCGATGCAGGTCATTGACAATGTAAAAGCTAAAATACAAGAAATGGAAGCAGGGCTTCCTCAGAAAACACTGGCGGATGGTACCGTGTCAAAAGTTACTGTTGTACCTTTCTATGACAGGTCTGGACTGATACAGGAAACTATCGGTACACTGGAAACAGCCCTTTCTCATGAGATACTGATCTGTATAATTGTAGTAATAGTATTAGTCTTCAACCTACGGGCATCGGTTGTGATTTCCTCCATGCTCCCTATAACGGTGCTGGCCACCTTTATCATCATGCGTTATACGGGTGTCGAAGCCAATATTGTCGCGCTGTCGGGTATTGCCATCGCTATCGGGGTCATGATTGATGTCGGAGTTGTCTTTGTCGAAAATATAATCCGGCATATGGAGATGCCCGAAAATGAAGGCATTTCCAAAGGGAAAGCCTTTACAAACCTGATACATAAAAGCGTCAGCGAAGTTTCAGGTGCTATCACGACAGCAATGCTTACTACCATTGTGAGCTTCCTGCCTGTCTTCGCCATGCAGGCGCAGGAGGGGAAATTATTCCATCCGTTAGCATTTACAAAAACTTTTGCATTGATATCGGCATTACTACTGGGACTAAGTCTGTTGCCGACACTGGCTTATTATGTATTTTCCATTAAAGTGACTTCTGCCCAGGTACGAAAAATTACTAATATTGTCCTGATAGCTGGAGGTATCCTGTTGTTTGTCTTTACGGGAGTATTGGCAGCCCTGGCTCTCACTTTATTTGGACTGAATAACTTCCTTGCTTACCGATGGACGAATAAGAAGATACCTACTTATATCAATATTGGCATTGCAATTCTGGTAGCTGTCTATTATTTAACAATCGAGTGGCTACCTATCGGCCCGCAGGAAGGATTCTTTTTAAACTTAATATTCGTCCTTGTAGCGATAAGTATAATCTTAGCCTTACTATGGATATTGGTAATTTATTACGAACGCATATTACGTTGGTGCTTGGCACATCGATGGAAGTTTATGCTTATACCATTAGTTACCGTATTCTTCGGTATTATGATATGGTTGGGATTTGATACAACATTCGGTTTTGTGGCTAAAGGTTTTGAAACTGTGGGCTGGAAGAGTTTTAGACAAACTGCTTTCTGGCAGGCTTCAAGTGAACGTTTCCCCGGTATTGGTGAAGAGTTTATGCCAAGTCTGAATGAAGGCTCGTTCCTTTTGATGCCAACGAGTATGCCTCATACGGGTATAGAGCAGAATTTACAATTTATTGAAACACTGGATAAACGCATTTCCAATATTCCCGAAGTGGATCTAACCGTAGGTAAGTGGGGACGTGTCAATTCGGCACTCGACCCTGCTCCAACCCAAATGTTTGAAAACACAATTAACTATCGTAGTGAATATATTCTGGACGAAAATGGACACAGGCAACGATTTAAAGTAAACCGTAATGGTGAGTTCCTTTTAAAAGGTGGAGGCGCTTATAATCCGAAAGATGGTTTTCGCCTGTTACCTGCCGATAGTCTTATCACGGACAGCAAGGGCGATTATTTTCGTCAGTGGCGTCCCCATATCAAAAAAACGGATGATATATGGCAGGAAATCGTAAATGTTTCTCACATGCCGGGACTTACATCCTCGCCTAAACTACAACCGATAGAAGCCCGATTGGTGATGCTTTCGACAGGTATGCGCGCACCGATGGGATTGAAAGTATCAGGGCCCGATCTGGAATCCATTGAGCAAGGAGGAAAAGCATTGGAAGCAGCCTTGAAAGATATTCCGTCTATACTTTCATCTACTGTGTTCTATGACCGTGCCGTCGGAGCACCCTATATTGAAATAAAATTAAACCGTCAGAATATGGCACGTTATGGCATTACCGTGGCTGATTTACAAGATGTAATCAGTGCAGCAGTGGGAGGAATGCCTTTGACCACAACTGTAGAAGGACGTGAACGCTTTCCTGTGCGTTTAAGGTATCCGAGGGAATTGAGGGATAACCCCGAAGAACTGGCTAAACTGATTGTGCCAACAGCAACCGGAGCTCAGATTCCTTTAAAGGAAGTAGCAGATATAGAATATACCAAGGGAGCGCAAATGATCCAGAGTGAAAACACCTTTCTATTAGGCTATGTAATCTTTGACAAAGTAGCCGGAAAAGCCGAAGTAGATGTTGTTAAAGAAGCTGACAAGATACTTAAAGATAAAATAGCGTCCGGACAGTTAGAATTGCCCAAAGGTGTATCTTATAAGTTTGCTGGAAATTATGAACAACAGAAAAGGGCTGCTAACCGACTATTGGTTGTTATACCATTAAGTTTGCTGGCTATCTTGTTGATATTGTATTTTCAGTTTAAGACTGTTACAGCATCATTGATCCACTTTTCCGGGGTAATCGTAGCCTTTGCCGGAGGATTTATCCTGTTGTGGCTTTATGGAGAGCCTTGGTTTATGAACTTCTCTATTGGGGATATGAATATGCGCGACCTGTTCCAAATGCATCAGATAAACCTGAGTATTGCTGTTTGGGTAGGATTTATAGCTTTATTCGGCATCGCTACCAATGATGGGGTGCTGATGGGTACATATATCCATGATACTTTCCTCGAACGCGACCCACATACCAAAGATGAAATCAGAGAGGCTGTAGTTCACGCCGGATTAAGGCGTGTACGCCCTGCCGCTATGACTACGGCAACCGCACTCATCGCATTACTTCCCGTATTGACATCGACAGGTAAGGGAGCGGACATTATGGTTCCGATGGCCATTCCTACTTTCGGAGGGATGCTTATCCAGTCGATGACCATGTTCGTAGTTCCGGTGTTTCAATGCTGGTGGCGTGAATCGGCGATAAAGAAACACGGTAAGATTAAAGAATAAAACAAATCGTATTATGACAACAATAAGAATCAAATATTTAACAATGCTGTTGTTGATGATAATGGGCACCGGTTCAGTTTCAGCACAAACCGCTGATTCACTCAGCCATTACCTCAAAATAGCTGCCTTTAATAACCCCGGAGTTAAAGCGGATTTTATGGTTTATAAGGCATCTCTGCAAAAAATACCACAAGCAGGAGCTTATGCAGATCCCGAACTTGAAATGGGCTTTTTCCTTGAACCGATGGATATTATCGGAGGGAAACAGGTTGCCGAGTTCAAACTGATGCAGATGTTCCCTTGGTTTGGTACAAAGAAAGCGGCACAGACCGAAGCCACCCACATGGCAAAAATGTCGTTTGAGAAATTCCGTGAAACAAGGGATAACCTTTATCTGGAAGTTTATACCCAATGGTATCTACTTTGCAGCTTACAACAAAAACTGATGAACAACAGGGATAACAAAGCCCTGCTGACTCAATTGGAACAACTGGCGTTACGTAAGTTTTCATCGCCATCAGCAGGTTCAGGTTCAGGATATTCAATTTCATCCCCGCCCCCACCAACCAGTACGCCTCCGGCAGGAGGAAGTGGTATGTCATCCATGTCCTCAATGGGAAGTAGTGGTGGCTCTCAGCCAACTGCTCAAAATGCAGGTATGTCTTCGATGGGCAGCTCCGGTGGTGGTATGACATCAGGCATGAGTGGTACAGCTTCCGGCGGTATGTCTGATGTGCTGCGTATCCAGTTGGAAATAGCTGAATTGGATAATAATATAGAGAGCATTCTTTCGGAAATAAAAGCGGAAAAAGCAAAGTTCAACGCTTTACTGAACCGCTCCGCTCTCAGCGAAATACAGATACCCGAAACCTTTGAGCAACTTCCATTCCTATTCGATCCCGAAACTGCTATGACAAAGATCAACGATCAGAACCCTATGTTGAACATGATTACCGAAGAAGGGCTTGCTTACAAAGCTAAAGCAGAAATGGATAAAAAGATGAGTTATCCGATGTTCGGTATAGGTGTGCAATATATGCTTAATAAGAAAACAAGCGATCCGATGTTCGGAATGGGCGATATGAACGGAAAGGATATGATTATGCCAATGGTTTCCGTTAGTATCCCCCTCTATCGTAACAAGTACAAGGCTCAACAGCGCGAAAGTAAATTCTGGTGGCAAGCCAGTAAAGAGAAATATACCAATACGTACAATGTACTGGAGTCGGAATTGTATAAGACAAAACACCTGCTGGATGATGCTTCCCGTAAAATTTCGCTATATAAAAAACAGTCAGACCTTGCTGAAACAACCTATAATTTGGTCGTACAGGAGTTTGTTGTTGGAAAAAGCGATCTAACCAATGTTATACAGGTTCAACGGCAACTGTTGGATTATCAACTCAAAAAAGCCGAGGCAGTCGCAAGTTACAATACAATGGTGGCATCTATTCAAAAACTGATTTCATTTAAGGATACTGAACAAAACGTAAACAGCATATATTATGGAAACGAATAAATTAAAAAAGATTATTAATAATAATTATATCAAGTACGGATTGATACTCATTGCCGGGCTGTTTATCGGCTGGCTGATATTCGGAGCTTCATCCAATAATCAGAATGAATCATCTGAGCATGTTCACGAAGAGGGTGCGGAACAAATTTGGACTTGTGCCATGCACCCTCAGATAAGACAAAACAAACCGGGTAAATGCCCTATTTGCGGTATGGATCTGATACCGTTGAAAACATCCGGTAGCGGAGACGAAGCTGTTGACCCGAGTGCGATTCAACTGTCTAAGGAAGCTGTGGCACTGGCTAATATACAAACAACCGTTATCAGCCGCCAAAATCCAATAAAAGATGTTCAGTTGTATGGTACAATACAAGCTGATGAACGATTGTCTCAATCACAAACATCCCATGTTAGTGGGCGGATTGAAAAACTCTTTATCAACTTCACAGGAGAGAGTGTTAGGCAAGGACAAACGATTGCTACAATTTATTCCCCTGAATTATTAAGTGCGCAGCAGGAATTATTGGAAGCAGCTAAAATGCAATCGGTACAACCTGCCTTAATTCAGGCGGCACGGGAAAAACTGCGCCTGTGGAAATTGACAGATGAACAGATCGCGAGGATAGAGCAATCAGGAAATGTGTCTGCATTGGTAGAAATAAAAGCCAATACCGGCGGTATTGTAGTCAGCAAAAAAGTGAATCAGGGAGATTATATTAATCAGGGAAGTGTACTTTTTGATATTGCTAACCTGTCACAGGTATGGGCTATGTTTGATGCCTATGAAGTAGATCTGCCTTTCCTTAAAGTCGGGGATAAAATTGATTTCACGTTGCAGGCTGTGCCCGGCAAAACATTTTCAGGTCGAATATCCTTTATTGATCCGATATTGGATAGAACGACCCGTACAGCTAAAATTCGGGTAGAAACAGCCAACTCCGGCATGCAATTAAAGCCGGAGATGTATGCTAATGCCATTATCAAAGCTCCGTTGAAACAATTCAACAATGAAATTGTCATACCAAAATCATCTGTGCTCTGGACAGGGAAACGTTCGATTGTCTATGTGAAGCAACCGAATACACAATCTCCGGCATTTATGTTACATGAAATTGAACTCGGCCCGTCACTTGGCGATTCGTATGTAGTGCTTTCGGGTGTGAATGAAGGAGATGAGATTGTGACCAACGGAGCCTTTACCATTGATGCCAGTGCGCAACTCGAAGGAAAACGTAGTATGATGAATGCTGAAGCATCCCGTCCCGTAACAGGGCACGAAGGTCATAATATGTCGGGAAGCTCATCAGGTACAAACCAATCCGAAACATCAACCGGGCATGAAGGACACGATATGTCCTCCATGCAGGGAGATTCAAAACAAAGCATGACTGCCAAAACTGAACATGCTATGATAAATGTGCAGGGACTCTGTGAAATATGCAAAGAACGTATCGAGAAAGCTGCTAAAGGTGTTAGCGGAGTAACATCGGCTTCGTGGGATCAGAAGTCTAAACAACTGCATTTAAACTTTGATCCGGCAAAAACCAATGTGGATGCTATAAGTAAAGCAGTAGCCAAAGTTGGGCATGATACAGACAAGTACAAAGCAGACAAAGCTGTTTATGATGCACTACCGGACTGTTGCAAATACAAGAAATAAACATAACAACCTAAAAAAGGAATATTCACCATTAAAAAATAGAATAAAATGAAGAAGTATATTTTAGTCATCGTATTGGGATTAGGCATCCTGTCTTTTAGTGCCTGTAACTCAAAAAGCGCACCAAGTGACGATACATCCAAAACGGAACCGACAACCCAGTCAGCCCCAGAACATCATCAGGATGAACATGCCATGTTGGGTGTACAAGGACTTTGCGAATTGTGTAAAGAGCGGATAGAAACTGCTGCAAAAGGTGTGGAAGGGGTATCTTCGGCTATGTGGGATATAGAAAAGAAGGAACTACATCTGAACTTCAATCCACATCAGACTAATCTGGATGCAATCAGCAAGGCTATTGCCAAAGCAGGACATGATACGGATAAGGATAAAGCTGATCAGGCAGCATATGATGCATTGCCCGATTGCTGCAAATACAGAAAATAAGAGAAATACGAATAATTAATCAATCAAAATAAAAAAATAAATGAAAAAGATAGTTTTATTTTTAACAGTGATAATATTCTTATCAGCAAACAGCCTGACTGCTAACAATCAGGATAGCCTACAAAAAAAAGATACCATACATGCCAGACATCATCAAAAAGAAAAAAGTGAAATGAAAGAATCTCATGCGATGCTCAAAGTGGAAGGTAAGTGCGATATGTGTAAAAAACGAATTGAGACAGCCGCATTAAATGTGGAAGGTGTGTCTTCGGCTATTTGGGATAAAAAGACGAAAGAATTACATCTTAACTTTGACGAAAAGAAAACATCTATCGAGGCAATAAGTAAGGCCGTTGCCAAAGTGGGACATGATACAGAAAAGGACAAAACAGATAAAAAAACGTATAATGCCCTACCCGGCTGTTGCAAATACAGGTAATTCTGTTAGAAATAATTTAAACGGTGAATAAATGACCGGGATAAGTGAGTATTATATTTAAAGGGAATGCTCAATTAGAGCATTCCTCTTATAAAAAGAAGCCAAACATGGAACATACATATATTATAAACGGTATGACTTGTAATCATTTCCGTTCAAGTGTGGAAAAAGCACTGAATGCTATTGAAGGCATTCATGCAACTGTTACTCTTGATCCTCCTATAGCCATCATCAGTATGGATAAACATATATCTACGGAAGTATTGCAGGATGCCTTATCGAAAATTGGCAATTATACTATAGAAATGGCTCAAAATGCTCAAAACGTGTCGCATAATAATCATCAGGATCATACAGAAATGAACAGTATGCACAAAGGACATGACCATAGTGGGCATGGACATCAGAATCACGATCATGCGGGAGGACATATGGCTCATATGGGAAATCTTAAACAGAAATTTTGGATTTCCCTTATCGTAGCAATACCGATTATTCTGTTATCCCCTATGATGGGAATGAAACTACCTTTTAGCCTTTCGTTTGAGGGCTCATATTGGGTAGTACTGTTCTTAGCTTCGTTTCTATATTTTTACGGTGGATGGCCGTTCCTCACTGGAGCTGTAAGTGAACTAAAAGCAAAAAATCCGGCTATGATGACATTGATTTCAATGGGTATCACTGTTTCTTACATATACAGTGTGTACGCCTTTGTTACCAATTACATCCTGCAAGTGCCGGGTCACCGAATGGATTTCTTTTGGGAATTGGCGACACTAATTGTTATTATGTTGCTCGGTCATTGGATAGAAATGAAGGCTGTGGGTAATGCAGGAAACGCATTGCAGAAAATGGCTGAATTGTTGCCTGGAAGTGCACATCTGGTACAACCTGACGGAAGTATTAATGATGTCCCTCTTCAACAAATACAGGAAGGGCAGCATGTAATGGTAAAGGCGGGGGAAAAAGTGCCTGCTGACGGGAAAGTTATATCCGGTGAAACATCTGTTAATGAATCAATGGTAACCGGGGAAGCCAAAGCCATAAAGAAAAGCGAGGGAGCAATCGTAATAGGTGGCTCGGTCAATGGCTCGGGATCAATAGTAGTAGAAGTGACAGGAACAGGTGAATCAGGTTACCTAGCACAAGTGATGAAATTGGTAGGACAAGCCCAACAAGAAAAATCACGAGCGGAATCCATTTCCGATAAAGTAGCCAAAGCACTCTTTTATATAGCATTGATAGTAGGTATCATTGCATTTATCGTTTGGTATATTATCGACAAAGATATTAATATCGCATTGGAAAGGATGGTAACTGTCTTTATCATTGCCTGTCCACACGCTTTAGGCTTGGCTATCCCCCTTGTAGTAGCTCGCTCTACATCTTTAGGTGCAACACATGGTTTACTAATCCGTAACCGCAACGCATTGGAGAAAGCAAAGGATATATCCGTTGTAACCATGGATAAAACAGGCACACTTACTGAAGGTAATTTCCGTGTTTCCGTTGTTAAAAGTCTTTCGGATAGATGGAGTGATGCTGATATACTAAAAACAATGGCAGCAATGGAAGTACATTCCAATCATCCATTAGCAGTAGGTATATTGGATAAAGCCAAAGAAGATAAATTGGAGATACCAAAGGCCGAAAATGTTGCTCTTATAAGTGGAACAGGCTTATCGGGTACTGTAAGTGGACAGGATGCAAAAATTGTTACTGCTGCATATCTGGATAAAAATGCAGTGTCATATGATAAATCCTTGTTTAATGACTTGGCAGAAAAAGGCAATTCCATAAGTTACCTTTTAATAAATGATGATGTAGCAGGCTTAATAGCACAAGGAGATCAAATTAAACCAGAAGCCAAACAGACAGTAAAAAAACTTCAAAATGAAAAAATTACTCCGGTCATGTTAACAGGAGACAATGAAGCCTCAGCAAAGTCTGTTGGTGGACAGTTGGGAATCAGCGATGTATATGCCTCTCTTTTACCCGAAAATAAAGAGAAGGTCATAACAGAATACCAGCATAAGGGAAAAAACGTTATGATGGTGGGTGACGGAGTGAATGATGCCCCGGCATTGGCACGTGCAGATATCGGTGTGGCAATCGGTGCCGGAACAGATGTGGCGATAGATTCAGCAGACGTGGTATTGGTAAAAAGTAATCCATATGATATCATCCATTTTCTTTCACTTGCAAAAAACACAACAAAAAAAATGGTGCAAAATCTATGGTGGGGGGCAGGGTATAACATTATCGCTATACCATTGGCAGCAGGAATTCTCGCTCCTGTAGGTATTATATTGAGTCCTGCCGTAGGGGCTGTACTAATGTCCGTCAGTACAGTAATAGTTGCAATAAATGCGTTGATGTTACGAATGAAATAAAATCCATTTATTCATACCTGATGGAAATATTAATTGTTTTTATTTGATTCTGTTAAGTGTCACACCGGCATATGAAATAACCTGATAAGTTGTAGTATATATGTCGGTGTGTTTTACCATCATTTTGATGAATTTCCATTGAAGAAACTGAACCAATAATAAGACTATTAAGCGATTGTCTGAATAAAATGAGAAATTGTTTTCTTTCTTTAAACTCTAATGATATTTTTAATGAAAATGTTTTTTAAAGAAATTAAACTTGAGATATTAGATTTCGTGCTCTATTGTAGTTCAATTAGTAACTGATGTTACGCAGGGAAACATTATACCTGTATCTCAGGCCTCACAAAGCACATTGTGTATCTAACGATGGGAAACTAAGATGCCCCTGAGGTATCCATATCGCATGTTCTCTCTTTTTTGCGTAACATCAGTTAGTAATAGAATTCTGTTTTACTGTTTGGTCTAAAAAGATGCATATTTATGATTCGATTTACCTCCCATCTAAAAAAAGAAATTGATATAAAGATTGAACAAATAGAATGTTCTGAAATGAGTATGATTACGAAGTCTTTGGATGCTTCCCGCGTACTTGCCAAAGCATTCAACCAATTAAAAGCATTTATTTTATCATACGATTTTAAAGATGAGGAAGAGGAAATTTATTTTTTCAAAGAAACTAAACCTAGATTATGCTCCCGTTTAATATTCTATCGTAAAGTCTATAATATTGAGATGAATCGCCCCATAGGTATAAATAAACAACGGGAATACTTCTGTGATTTATTGAATGATATAAACAAATATAATGGTAAAAGGCTTGATTTTATCCGTTATTACCGATCAGACTCTTCTCATTTAGACGCTATTTATTTTCTGCGGGATAAAACAGACGTGGAGCAATATCTCGAAACATTTTATTATGAATTTGATCCCCAATTTTCGACTAACTGCGATTTTAAGGTAGCGAAGATTTTAGCAAATGATATGCTTTCTGTCTATTTGATGCACGAAGTGGAGTTGTTGGATGATAACGGTATGAAGAGTTGTTCTTTTGGCTTTCCTGCGACTAAAAAGACTTGGATGGGTAGTAAAGCCGAGTTACAGGAGCAAATATTTTCATGGGATAGTGCCGGAATGTTTGGAGACCTACCGTTGACACAACTTTACGATTATATCCAAAATGTATTTAATATCCAGTTAGATAGCAATCTTTCGCGAACTCTTGGTGATTTGAAAATACGGAATACCCCTACACCATTTCTTGACAAGTTAAAAGATGCCCTATTGCGGCGTATGGGTAGAAAAGAATAATACCGAGGTCGGTATGTATGCTTAAACACGCATTATACCGATCTTTTCTGTATTTTCTATTTCTCTTTTTCGGAGAAAATTTACTTATATTCGATTATATATAAGCTACTTACAGAAATATTCAAAAAGAGTAGTACCGACCTCGTTATCAAGTATCAAAAAACGCTCGAACTTTGCATCAAACCAATAAGTTACGAGCATGAAAGTAATAAGTATAGAATCGGAAGCCTATAAAAGTCTACTACAAAAAATTGACCGGATTCATTCTTTTGTACAAAAACAAGAAAAAGAAAATACTATCCTACAACAATCTGATCCATCAGAGGTTTGGCTGAGTGATCAAGATGCTGCTACCATATTACGGGTAAGTAGACGCACTATGCAGCGGTTACGCAGTAACGGAGAAATAACCTATTCAATCAGGGGAGGTAGAGTATGGTATCTGTTGGCAGAAGTGAAACGTCTATTACCGGGACTTGTGGTAAACAACAATAAGAAAGGAGGCAAACCATGAGCGAGAACGAAGGTATAAAAGATTTCATGCAAAAGTGGTTTGAGCAATTCATGGGACGCTTTGACCGATTGGATAAATTTATGGATATAATGAGCGGACGACATAACGTGCTAAACGGCGAACGTCTTTTGGATAATCAAGACTTGTGCCAAATGCTGAACGTAAGTAAACGGACATTGCAGCGTTACCGTTCGGCTGGCGAACTGACCTACATAACCATTCATCACAAGATATTTTATACAGAGAAAAACGTAGAGAAATTTATTCGTGATCATTTCAGAGATAACACTGATGAAGAAATGGTAGAAAAAGAATAAAAAACGACCGCAGAAATTCTACAGTCGTCTTCATTTAGAGTTTCATACCTCTTCTCTCTTCCTTTGGTGGAGAACTACCCACCGATGCAATCACGAACCTGTCTCCCATAACTTCTTTCACTCCCTGCAAAGTATTCGGCATAGGGCCACCTTGATTCACTGTCGATTCTGGACTATTCTGAGCTTGAACCTGATTCTTTTCAGAAACATTTTCTTGTCCCTCACTTTGCTCGATAGGCTTCAGTGACAACTCTATCCTACGCTCCAAAGCAGTGAGTTCCGTTTTCAAGTCTTTGAGGTCATTCTCTTTCGCCCAGATGCCTTCCACGACCTGTCTGAGAACGGGTACATCCTGCATCCGCTTATCGGTGTCCGTTTGATACTTCTCCAATAGTTTAGGCATACTGTCAAGTGCATTCAGAAAGTTAAGCGAGGCGGTTTTTGGATCTGCCGCCAAACTTCCATAATTATAGTTATAAAGTATCTGCCCCTCGCCACGTATGAAAAATCGGTTTTGTATCAAGTCAAAACCATCTTTATTCGTAGTTTCGGATTTTACCAATAGATCAAAACCATACAACGAGCCGATTTTCTCGTGTGCCCCGTGTGTACGTGCCTTATCCGATATCTCGTTCAATTTCTTGCCGATAGCAACCGGATCGGCAGCTTGAAACCCATCCAATTTTACAGGATTGAGCCGTGTGCCATCGGGAGCAACCTGCACCCTACTATTAAAGGCTTCCACATCTTTGGAGATGCGATCAATATATCCTTTATTGGATTCAACCGTCTGCATGATATTCTCCAACTTGTATCGGCTCACTGATTTGCCACGAGTGAAAGCCTGCTTTTCACTGTCCAAAGCAGCAATCTTCTTCTCAATCCTTGCTTTTTCCAATAATTCGGTGTTACCTGACAGGATAGCTACATATTCAGAAAAATTCATACCGCTTTTCTCATCCATACTACCCTCGTCAATGGTTCGAGTACCCAAATTATTATTTTTAAGCTGTTTGATAAATAACTGCTTGTTGTGCAGTAAACCAAATTTGTACGCATCGAGTGATTTTTCTACGGCATATATTTTTACATCTACCTTATTATCAGCATAGAGTTTCGCTATTTCATTCCCTTTTCTTATAGCCCGTCCGTCGCGTTGCTCCAGATCTGACGGACGCCACGGTGCGTCAAGATGATGAATAGCCACCGCCCGCTTCTGAGCGTTTACGCCTGTTCCCAACATCTCGGTAGAGCCAAATAGTACACGGATTTTACCTTCATTCATATCCTTTATCATAGCTTTTCGTGCCCTCTCGCTGGTGGCTTCCTGAATGAAACGTACCTCGGATGCAGGGATGCCGTAATCCTCTACCAACTTGCGTTTAATCTCGGTATATGGGCTCCATTGTCCCGGTTTGTAGGTTCCCAAATCGGAGAATACGAACTGTGTCCCCTTCTGGGCATTGTATTTTTGGTAGTAGTCTGCTATCGAAGCGGCACAATGGCTGGCTTTGTTATCTATATGGTCGCCATACTTAACCGGATCTATCATCCGCATATCAAGCGACATTTTGCGAGCATAGTCGGTTGCTATCAACATCTTTGCTTTTTCTTCCCGTTCCGATAGCGGTTCCCTTCCTAAGAGAGTGGCATCACCTGTTTTGGCAAATTCCATCAGTTTACCGATAAACTCTTGTTGATCGGGTGTAGGCGGTATATTGTGCAAAATTTCATTCTTTTGAGGACGGTCGATGCCAATATCCTGTGCAGTACGGTAGTCAGTAATCTCAGAATAAAACGAAGCCAGTTCCGGCACTTTGATAAAATAGCGGAAACGTTCTTTCTGAACAATCTGATTGGTAACCGAAAACTCGTAGTCTTTGGTTTTCTTGGCAAAGATAGCCGCCCAAGCATCAAAAGTATTGATACCCTGCCTTTCCAATTCTTTGGGACGCAAATATTTGAATAACAAATACAATTCTGTTAGTGAATTGGAAATTGTAGTTCCCGATGAGTAAGTAGCACCTAAATCTTTGCCTGTACGTTCTTGTATGGTACGCAAAGCAAAAAGCATATTGAGTGCCCGTTGTGAACCTTCGGTATTTCCCAAGCCTGCTACACGATCATGACGGGTGGTAAAAGTCAGATTTTTAAATTTGTGAGATTCATCTACGAACAAATGGTCTATACCGATCATCCGAAAATCTGACATATTATCCTTGCGGTTTTCGATTTGGTGGGCTATTCCTTCCAACTTTGTTTCAAGGTTGGCTTTCCGTTTCTCGCAACCTTTAAGCATCCCTCTTGAAACTTCCTTACCTTGTGAACGCAATACTTCGAGGTTTTCCTCCACGCTATCGAGTTCAGCCTGTAAGATGCCTCGCTGTATCTCCGGGGACTGTGGTATCATACCGAACTGTTCATGTGTTAGAATCACTGCATCCCAATTGTTATTTTTCATTTCGTTGAAAATACGATTGCGGTTCTGTGGTGTAAAATCCTCCTTGCCGGGATAGAGCACTTTTGCATCAGGGTATGCCGTACAAAAGGTTTGAGCGATTTCGTGAATATTGGCTTTCAGTCCTGTGATAAGCGGTTTATTGACTAATCCGAGCCGTTTCATCTCCATTGCTCCGCAGCACATAATCAGCGTTTTGCCACCTCCCACTTCATGGTCGATTATCCCACCACCATTCAATTTAAGCATCCAGATGGCATCTTTCTGGCTCTTGTATAAGTCGGGAATGCCTAAACCTTTCAGGTCGAGTCCGGCAAAAGTTTGATGCGAGCCGTCATATTCGGGACGTACAAAACAATTGAATGTGCGGTTATAGAGGTCGGCCAGCCTGTCTTTAAATTCGGGAGTCTGCTCTCTGAGCCATTCCGAAAAGCCGTTACGCATCTCATCTATTTTGGTATTGGCAAGCTGAATCGCTTCTCCGTCCCGTACCTTTGTCTCCTTGCCATCTACTCTGACCGTTTTTGTAATATCGGGAGTTGTATCGTGCAAGGCATGACGCATCAGGGCAATACCATCAAAGGTGCGGCTTTCTCCCTTGACGGCATACTGATCACTGATCTTTGCATTTTTAGTATTGGCATTTATGCTGAACTCATCTCGGCTCTGTGCATAATGGATATTTACATTCGTATCAAAGAGGTGTGAAGCAAAAGCGGCATAGATGCCCGAAGGTATCCAGCGTTCACCAAAGTTGAAATCCAGATCGTCGAAGGCTATCGGCTTAGGTATGGCTTCCTGTAAAACGGTCAGGGATTCTTTGGCTGCTTTATGTTCAGGATTGCGGTCAATAAAGTTCTGCACCTCATCTGCCTTTGAGATAACATTGCCCGATATAAACTTGTCCGCTACTTCATAGCCTCCAACAAGAGGATTGAAGTAAATCTTACCTTTTAACTCGTCAAGTATTCCCTCTTGCGTATTGCTTGTTAGAGAAACCATGTAGTCCAAATTGACTGCTCCGTATTTATTGAGACTGGATACAAGAGCTTCGTATGCATTATCTACTTTGGAAATCTCATCGGGATTGAAAGCTACGGGACGTTCAAAGATATCAGCCTTTATCGCTTTGCCCTCTCGGTAGCGTTCTAACGAAAGTATTTCCCGCCCTGCGGCATCCATCTTGATGAGGTCGAGATTCTTTACATCGTTCAGGTTTCCGAATTTTTGTGTAAAATCATCATACAGGCGATTGAGCATCTGCCGTAATGCGGGATTCTCTTTCAGTATATCGGCTTCGTTGTTATACAGATGGTTGTAAGTGTCGCGTATCTCAATATAAAGTGATGCCCGTTTTTGTTGATTTGGTGGCAATTCCAACGGATGAAACATAGGTCGATGTCCGTCCATATCCCGTAGGTAGCCGATGCGATTATCTGCATCAGTTACCAACGAGCCGTCACGATAATGTTTCGGCAATCCGTTTTCAGGTATGGGCATCGGAATGGGCTTCAGTCGTTCCGCTCTTTCATTTTCCAACCGATCTGCACGTTGTTCTGGCGTTTCTGTTGGTGTACTTGCTGCCGGACTTTTAGGTTGTACTTCCTTTTGCTGGCTGGCTTTAGGCGGTGATATAGGCATACGGCGACGGGAACGCTTGGGCTGTTTAATCTGTGAACGTTCCTCGGCTGAAAAACCAAATAAGTCGTACAAAGTAACAATAGGCTGTTGCTGAATGTCGGGTACGGATACGTCCTTTTGCTCTATTACTTCTCCCGTATTCGTATTTACAAACAATCCGCTGGCTTGATCCTTGATGATTGTATCTTTTTTCTCTGTTGTTGCAGGTACAACTTTCTGCTCTTCTTTTGGTTGGTCAATGCGTGGCTCCACAGTTACTTTTCTCCCCTGCTCGAACAGTTCTGCCCATGCTTTGCGATTTCTGGCTTCTCCAAACGGATAAAAAAGGACTAAATCTTCTTCAATAGGTTCATAAGCCGATTTGGGACTTAATTCCACCATATCCGAAACAGATATTTCCTGTATGCTTTTTGGCTCTTGGATTTGTTTTGTTGTTTCGGATTGTTGTACTGTCGGCTGTGTCAGAAAATCCTCCACTTCTTGCCAAAATGGGTTAAGATCATCGGGAAAACGAGTTTCATCTAAATTGGGTGTTTGTCTTATTTCCGCAGTGGGAGCTACCTGTAATTGCAATTGTTCTACTGTACTCTGTGCATGGCTTTGATAATGCTGTACATCTAAATGTTGAGTAAAATCTTCATTCAGCATCCGATACAATGTGGCGGCAATGGCTTCCGCTCCTCCCGAATGAGTAAATTCCATTGCAGGTTTTCCGTAAGGGTCAGTACCTACTTTTACATCGGTCTGTATCACCCTGTCGAAGTCTTTGAACAGATTATTTACAGATATACCGTTCGATAATTTGCGAGATTCGATAAAATCCTGCTGCCTTTGGGTCGGCAGGATATTATCATTCTTACGTTGCAGGATAATCAGATCGCTTCCGACTTCTGTTCCTGCTTCCTCTGTAAACAAGTTATTGGGTAATCGGATGGCGGAAACGACATTGCAACTATTCATCAGGTGTTCACGAATCGGTTTATTCTGCTCCGAATTAAGAACTCCCTGTGAAGTGATAAAAGCTATCAATCCTCCCTCACGGGCAGCCATCACACTTTTAGTGAAAAAATAATTATGGATTGCCTTTGTAGATTGGCTCACTGCGGGTATCTCATGTTTGGATAGTAAAGGATCAAATACAGCAACATCGCCGAAAGGAATGTTCGAAGCGATTACATCATAATGCTGCGAGTATCGTCCTTCCATTTTTTCGTAACCTTCAATCCGTATTTTATCCTCTGGGTGGAGGTGTGAGAGAATCTTGCCTGTCAGCAGATCTTTTTCAAATCCTGTTACTTCTGCATCAGGAACAGTTTCTTTGAACGAGGATATAAACGCTCCGGTTCCCGCACTCGGTTCAAGAAAACGTTGAGGTTTGATGCCACTGTTATTCAGAGCGAGTGTCAAAGCATCAATAACGGGCTTGGGTGTATAGAAAGCGGTCAGCACCGAATTTTTAAGGGAGCTTACAGAGCGTTTGTATTCGGCATCATCTTTCGCTCCTTCCCGTAACACTTGATGTAATTCGGTTACAAGTGGGAACAAATCATGCTCCGAGGCTTTCCAATATTGTATATCTTCCTGTTTGGCGGCGGGATTCAACACGGCTTTTATCCCTCCAAAACCGGAATAGGCTGCCAATTTTATTTTTTCATCATCGGTAGCCTGCCTTTTCTCTTTATCGAGAGCAAAAGCAATGCGTATTGCCTCGATGTTATCCCGAAGATGGGCTTTTTTATTATAAGCCATTTTCGAGAAGTATTTGTATTTCACCAGTCAGTTCCGTGTAAAACTGATTGTACTCAGGTGTATCGGCGAAATCATCAGACAAGCTGTATTTCTGAATTGTACCCGTAAGGCAGGGTAATAGCTCCATTGCTATGCCTTCGGCTTGTGAGGGAGGTATTTCTTCGGAAAATTCTTCCCAAAGGATAGTTACAAGGGTTCGGTAGGTGGAGAAATATAAGCCTTCGTATAAGACCTTTGAAGAGGCTTCTTCTGCATAGTCATGGGTATGACCTGCTTTTATAGCTTGGCTATACGTCTCTGCTGCGGCATCACCACGTACAGCAATAAAGTTGTGGTCAGTTGCTTTGTCGGGATGTGTATCACGTAGATAAGATAATAGGGATAGTCGGAAATAAGACAGTTCTGTAACTGTCGTTTTAGTTTTTGTCGCCATATCATTGATTTTTTAGTGGTGAGAAATAGGATGGAAAAAAAAGGCATCCAGAGCCTTGCCCCGGATGCCACCACTAAAAAATCAATGTTAAACGACTATTCCGAATCGTAGAACAAAGACCTTTCAGTGGTAAAGATAGTGATTTTACTTAGAACGTTTCTTTTTGCCGTCACCTTTGCGTGGTGGAAATTCAAAGACTGTTTTGTAGTCCACATCAAATTTTACGATGGCATCAAAGGTACTTCCGGTCTTAGAGCTTACGAAACCTTTTATTAGTGCGGTTTTTCCGTTCATCAAAAGATCATTGAGTTGTCCGTCCGTCAATTCTTTTTTGGCAATGGAGCGGAATACGATCAGTCCACAACTTTCATCTTTACATTTTACCACTTTGGGATAAAATACCATCTGTCCGTTTTTACATTTTGGGCAAGGACAAGTATTGTGATTATCCGTGCGTTCAATGGTGGTAGAAAGCAGCTCCGTAGTTATCTGCGAGGCATAGACTTCTATTCCCTTGTGAAATGTAGCCGCATCCATCTTGCCTAAAGCAATTTTATTGAGGGCTTCCTCCCATTGACCTGTCATCGCTACATCGGCTATCTTTTTGTCCTTTACTGCCAGATAGACTACCAATCCTTTGTTGGTCGGAACAAGAGACTTTTTCTCTCTGACGATGTACTCACGGGAAAATAGTGTTTCGATAATGGATGCACGGGTGGCAGGTGTTCCGATACCGCATTCCTTCATCGCTTCACGTTGCTGTTCGTCCTCTACTTCTTTGCCTGCGGATTCCATCGAACTAAGCAAACTTGCCTCCGTATGCAATGGACGGGGTTTGGTCTGCTTTTCTTGAATCTCGCAATCACGAACAGAAAGATTATCTCCCTCCAGAAGAACAGGTAAAGTGGTGGAATCCTCTTCATCGTTTGGCTCGTCTTTAGCATCAAATACCGCCCTCCAGCCGGGGACGAGTGTAACGCTTCCTTTGCAGGAAAAGTGTACGCCATCGGCATCAAGTGATACGGTGGTGTTCTCTTTGATGCAACGTTCGCCAAAGGCTTCGAGCATACGTCCGGCAACCATATCGTAGATAAGCTGTTCGTCTTTGGATAAATTACTTGCTGATTCTTCTGTAATAATCAGCGCATGGTGGTCGGTCACTTTCTTATCGTCCACCGAACGGGTATTGAGCGTAGTGTCGAATCTGCCGTCTATGTATTTTCCGAAAAGAGAGTGTGCCCGCAGCGTAGCGATCAGGTGCGGTATTTCCTCCAGCACATCCTCGGAAATATAACGGCTGCCCGTTCGGGGATAGGAAATTTTCTTCGCTTCATACAGATTTTGTGCTATCGTCAGCGTCTTATCTGCCGAAAAACCATGCTCGCTGTTGGCTTCCTTTTGAAGTGTGGTAAGGTCGTACAGCAAAGGTGGTTCCTGCTTGACCTCCTTACGTTCTACGGCTGTAACCTGTATAGCTCCTGCGGCTTTTACCTTTGCCGTAACTTCTTCGGTACGAGTTCGGGTGTCGAATTTATCTACCGAATGAACGGAAAAAGTAGTAGCTTCTTTTTCTGTTTGTAATTTCAGCCGAAAATAGGTCTGTGGTTTGAAGTCTTTATTTTCCAGATAACGACTACAAATAATCGCCAGTGTTGGGGTTTGTACCCTGCCAAGTGACCAAACGCCATACCCTGCCGAGATAGAAAGAGCCTGACTACTATTGATCCCTACGAGCCAATCAGCAGTACTGCGGGCTTTCGCTGAAGCATACAGATTGTCGTATTCTGCTCCGAGGCGAAGTGTTTTAAAGCCGTCTTTGATGGCTCGGTCTGTTAGCGAACTGATCCATAATCGCTGAAATGGGACAGTACAACACAGATAATCATAGATATATCGGAAAATCAATTCGCCCTCGCGTCCGGCATCGGCACAATTTATGATCTCATCTGCCTTAGAGAATAGCTCCTTGATTACTTTGAGTTGTTTCATCACACCGGGATCGTTCTTGTACTCCTTACCCTCTTTAACTTGTCGGGGCAATAGTTTAAATTCTTTTGGGAGTATCGGCAGGTTCTCTTTCTGAAATCCTGTGATACCATAATGTTCCGGCATGGCGAGTCCGACCAAATGCCCGAAAGCCCATGTAACGGCATATCCGTTACCTTCCATATAGCCCTCTTTTTTATTATTTGCTCCAACTATGGCTGCTATACTTTTTGCCACAGAGGGTTTTTCTGCTATTATTATTTTCATTTTAACATTGATTTTTTAGTGGTTGATGATAAAAACTACATTTTTCGCCCTTTACTTTTCTTGGGAGCGGCAGGAGATTGTTTTTGTTCCTGTTGCTGTTTTTGCTCCTTCTTTTCGACTTGTTTGACGGTGGGTTGTGTCTGTCCTTGTTTTAGCGGCTCTTTGGAATGTTTGGTCGCTTCGTTGGTCTTACCTTCGTTATTTACAGCCACTTGTGTTCTGCTTTCAGCAGCAGGAGTAACTTTCTGAGAATCCTTAGCCGCTTGCTTCGCTTCGATTGCTCGTACTTGATCGGGATGCTTAGAGGTATGGCGGACTTTATCTCTGTTTTCGTCAACCCATACCCATGCATTATATTTCTGTCCTTTCTGATCGGTAGCTTCTACCTTTTGTGCACCTGAAGCATCTGTTTGTTGTTGCTTCGGACGGGATTGCATACCCTCAACAAAGATTGGTTCTTTATTACACAGCTTGGTAAACTCTTCTTTACTAAGCTGTACGCCACCTTGCTTAGAATAAATCCATACCTCATCAACTTTACGGGCTTTGGGTAATGGCTTTTCCTGTGCTTGTCCCTGTTTGGCTTGTCGCTGCTCCTTATGCTGTTGCCGTTGTTCGTCACTGAACTTAAAATCGAAGTTTTTATTGACTGCATTGAACTGCACAAAACGATCTATCTTCTGTGGTTCTTCTCCGGGCTTCACTTTTTTATCCATGCCCTCAACCCATACAGCTTTACCCTCTCTCAATCCTTGTTGCTGTTCAGGAGAAAGAGGAGCATTCTTCAAGGTCTGCGGGATATTGATTTCAGAGATAGGGACAGCTTCGAGTCGATTCGTCATTTTGTCGAGAGATACAAGCGAGGGGATTTTCTCACCTCCGGCTACGGGTTCAAGTTCGTAGACTCGTGCTCCGTGCCCTGTTTTTTGGAGTTGCTCTTTGTCCTGCTCGGAAAAAGCTATTCCCATGAATGGTTTGTCAAAATCGGGTTGTTCCTGCTTGGGATGGGTTACCAACTTGATACTTCCATCCGCCTGTGGTTCTAATGATAAACGAGCTTGCATCGGGAACTCATTGCCGTCAATAGTAGGTTTGATATCGACCAATCCCGGAGACTTGTGTCCGTAAACCATCGCTTTGAGGGCATCCTGCAATTTGTCACCCGAAAGTCCCAACTTCTCAGTCTCTTTCCAATTGAGTTTGTTGAGGTCTAAAGGCTGAAACTTACCTGTAAGCTCAATATGTATCTTTACCTTACCATCAAATTTAAGGCGATACGGATCGAGGGCTTTGTCGGTGTGGTCGATACGGATAAGTTTGTCGAGAAAAGCCGCTATTTTATCTATGGCTGACACCCCGACGGCATACACACCCGTATGTGACGGGTGATTGAACTGTGCCGACATCTTCTTGAAGAAATTTTCCAGAAAGTTACTGTTGGTATCGACCTTCAAAAATTGGTCGGCATTCTCTTTGGTGGGTTCAACGGTTTTGAGTTTACCGTCCTGCTCCCCTGTGATGACTTTGAGTTTGCCATCTTCGCCTTGGGTCAATAAGACTTTAGGCTCTTCGGATTTTACTTTGTTTTGATCCATAATAAATGATATTTTTATTCTGCATTAACATTAATGCAAAGCGAAAATACATCTTACTAATGGACTGATTGCAAGGTTTTAAAGAGGTGGATGCTTGTGTCTGTGCTTGTCTATGGATGGTTTTAGAAAGGTTCTTATTTATCGACCTGTTTCATTATCTAAATAGCGAAAGAACTGTATATTTGTAATTGTTATTTTTAGGATATCATTAAAAGAAGTTGTAGCAGATTTAGAGAAAGAGAACGAAGATGATTTATGATAATTATTATCTTTGCCCCGAATAAAAAATAAAAAACAATGAAAAATTTAGTAGAAAACATCAACTCCCTAATTGCAGACTTCCAAAAAGATGCATCGTTACAAGTAGAAAGCGGAAACAAAGCAGCAGGAACTCGTGCCAGAAAAACATCTTTAGCAATAGAAAAAGCATTGAAAGAATTTCGTAAAGCATCTATTGAAGCTGCAAAATAAGATTCTATATTTAAGGAATATAAAAAGCCGAATAATATTTTCAATTATCCGGCTTTCTTATTTTTGATAAAACCTATTCTTCTTTCGGCAGGAGATGGCAAAGGTCGGGATCGTCCTTGATACGTTGCAATTCCTCAACTACAATCTGTTTAGCTTCGGCTTTGATGCGATCATAGTTTTCCTTTATCATTTCCTTCATTCGGTCTACACCATTCTCATCTACAAAGTTGGTGATAACAGGTATCTTCTTGTATTCCTTTGTTTCGGCTGAAACCCGCTCGTTATCTACCACAATTTCGCAGTGAAAAATCTTTTGCTCTATCCGCTCGTCGAAGTTATCCGCTATCGCACCCACAAACATACCCTGTGTCAGATTGGATATTTTGGATGCTGGTATCAAGCTATCCATTTGGGTAGAAATGGAAGTCGATTTATCGTTGCGGTTGATGGTCATAGACTGGCGTTTCTGTAATACTTTTCCGAATCGGTCAGACAAGGTTTTTGCTGTATCTCCGACCACCTGCCCCGAAAATATATTACCTACTGTGTTCATTACTACGGCAGCCTCCTTGTCTCCATAATCACGCTTTAGCTGCGAAAAATCTTGAAAACCTAACAAGACAGCAACCTTGTTACTTCGGGCAGTGGCTATCAAGTTATCCAATCCTTTGAAATAAATTGTCGGTAACTCATCAATGATAACCGATGATTTGAGTTGCCCCTTCTTATTTATGAGTTTCACAATACGACTATTATACAATCCAAGTGCCGCTCCATAGATGTTTTGTCTGTCAGGATTGTTACCTACTACCAATATTTTCGGGTCATCGGGATTGTTGATATCTAAGGTAAATTCATCGCCCGACATCACCCAATATAATTGCGGGCTAATCATACGAGAAAGAGGTATTTTAGCACTCGCAATCTGCCCCTGAAGCTGGTCAGCAGCTCCAGATTTCCACGCATCCATAAAGGGAGAAAGGTAGTTTTCGAGGTCTGGGTACGAAGTCAGAATCGGAAAAATATCTTCATAACTTTTGTTCAAAAATTCTATGGCATGAGGAAAAGTACAGTATTTACCATCCTTGTAGATTCGCAAATACCATATAATGGCAGCAAAAAGGATAATCGGAGATTCTACAAAGAAGTCTCCTTGTTTTTGCACCCACGTCCGGTTCAAATTTAACATTATGGTGTATGCACTCTCATAAGCATCTGAAATATCATCCATAAATGACGGGTTAATTGGATTGCAACGGTGGCTACGACTTGGATCATCAAAGTTTATCACATAAAAGGTCGGTACTTTCTTATAACCTTCTCTATTGTTTAACAGATGGTTATAAGCAATAGTCGAAAGGTCTGGAAACTTGAAATCGTAAATATAGCCTGTATAGCCTTTCTCAATCTGCTGTTTGATGAACTGATTTACAACGGCGTATGACTTACCCGAACCAGGAGTACCCAACACAATAGCCGCACGAAACGGGTTTACTACGTTTATCCAACCTTTCCACTGCTTTTTTTTGTACCAAAACTTTGTGGGCAGGTTTATCGAATAATCATTTACCATCAACTTGGTTTCCTGCATAAACGATTCGTTTTCGTTATTGAACGGATCGTCCATCAGATTGTTTTTGAGTAAGCGACTCATCCATGTACCCGCCATCAAAAGCAATATATATCCTACTGCAATGGTAAAAATATAAAAGCCTGCATTGGCTATTTTGGGAAGAGGCAGATAAAGAAGCCACCAGTTCAGAAAGAAAAATACAAAACCAAAAATAAGACATACATAGATATGATTCCATGTAATCTTTTCCTCCTTCACTCCCTTTGTCCCCAAACAGGACAGGGCAAGGAATACCACGGCAAAGATTTTCGTCCACAATATAGAATTGAACAAACCTGCGGTACGGTTAAAATTCATTAGAATTTTATCTACTACCCCGATATTAATTCCCCACTCGTGTATTGCCTGATAACAGAACCAATAAATATTCATCAGAACGAACAAAATACTGATCGCCCTCATAAACTCCATGACTTTAGCAAGTCCTCTTAAATCATCCTCATTTTGCATAATTGTTATTTTTAAATTGTTAGAATTCTAAATTTTATAGCTGCCTGCCGTATCTGCGTTTCTTCTTTTTCTTACGCTTTAGGCTTGGCTGTTTGTTGTCTGCCCCCTCGACTTCGGGAGTAAAGACAGAGAATAAGCTCCCCACAGCATCGCCCGTCTCGGAGTGAGCCGATTGCGGTTGTGGATGCTTGTTGGTAGTAGGCTCGGCACTTTGATTTGTAGCAATGGATGGTTTTGGCGTTTGCATATCCTCACGAGGTGAATTATCTGCAAAGCGTTCATTGAGAACATTTGCCGAAAACTCCTTACCCAAACGAGAACCGTTAAGAACCACTCGCTGGTTATGGTCAATAAATGTAGCCCCATAGATGCGTCCTTCATCGTTGCGTCGTAACACAAGATCGATACCTTTCTCCCGCAAAGCCGCTCGGAACTCGCTCTCTGTGCGGGTACTTGCAAAGGACGCAGAAACAGTAGCACGGGTTTGTTTGGCTATGCCGTTTACCTTGATTGTTTCTTTTGACTTCTCAAATCGTTTTTCCAATCTATCCAAACCGTGTTCCTTACCAAACAGAGAGGATTTTAAAGGTGTACCGACACGATTGCCATCACTGTCCAATGCCGAATAGACCAATCCCCGATACGCTTTACCTTTGTTTTCTCCTTTTATTTCCTCTACTCCTATATTATATAAGGAAAGTAAAGCACGATATTCTCCCAAAGTCTGAAAAGAATACATTTCAGAGAGCGGTTTTATGATGTTTGCCACCTGTTTTTTTAAGTTCCCCTGGCTAACGTCTATTGGAGCAAGTTGCCATGCCTCGCCCTGATTCTTTTCTTTTGAGTGCAGACCGTACTTTTGTTCTAAAGAATCGGTGATCTTTCTGCTGCGTTCGTAATTTTTGCTGTCGCTGATTATTGAGCCATCCGTGCGTACACGGGTCGAAACAATGTAGGCTAAGTACCCAGCGCCTTTACATATTTCTATGCTAGGTTTCCAAGTACTCGCCCCCGAACCGGACTTACACCTTTCGACGTATCCGGCTCTCCACTAATATTATCAGTCTAACCTCCCTGTATGAATCTTCCAATGACAATCGTGGCACACCGCAATGGTTTTTCGCCTGCGGGCAATCATGTGTTTTTCCCAGATCTTTTTTCCTTGTAGATCTTTGAGCTTTTTCACATGATGCATCGACAATACCGATTCTGTTCCGCATATCTCACATTTATTAGCTTTTATCCTATCGATTAGGCTCGTTCTTGTGATTTTAATAAGCGGTTGATCATCATTGAACTTAATTCTACTTAAAGGCTTCCGCTTAAAACCGTCATGATAAAATTCGCATCGTACTGCTTTCCCATTCTTTTTCATATAATCAATCCCAAATTCTCCGTTTTTACTGTATTTTCGAAGAATCTTACGAACTGATGATTTATATTTGCAAGCATAGGTTTTGTACATACTGTATTCCATGATATTATAAAAAGAATCAATAGTATAGCTGTTATTCGCCAATGAATAATAGTTGTAAAAGCCTCGTATTTCACCGTTGTACTGGCAGAGTATTTCTAAGTCATCATTGTTCTTCATACAAGGTCTTGCCTTGGGATGCCATCTCTCTTTCCCATTATGATAAGTCAGTTTAATAGCGTCATATTCGAAGAGTTTCTTTTTCATTGTATCCATAGATAGTTTTAAAAAGACTTTTGACCTGTAATATCTTTGAGCGGTACCCTTACCAATCCGTTTTGTTTGATCTGTTTTGTAGATTCCGATTTCATATCCGAGGAATTTTGCATTCTTCTTTGTGTTGGTTATCAATGTTTTCTCATCGGATAATTCAAGTTTGAGTTTTTCTTCAAGAAAATCTTTGATATCTTTCTTGACTTTCACACAATCTGCCTTACTTCCGATTATCCCAATCAAAAAGTCATCTGCATACCGGGTATATTTCAATCTTCTGTAACTACTATCCATTTCATCCAAACTTGGGTGGTTATTACGGGCTTTACAGCATTCATTGATGCGATTCAGATAGAACTCCCGTTTCTTTTCATCTGTTTCAGTTTTAAGTTTTCGCTCGGCTCTGATTTTTCTCAGTGCATATTTTGAATAAACTGTATCGGGTTTGCGTTTTTTGCCTTCATTAAAGTTTTGGATATATTCATTCATATACTTGTCGAACTTATCAAGATAGATATTAGCCAATATTGGGCTGATAATTCCACCCTGTGGTGTTCCGCTGTATGTTCTGTGAAATATCCATTCCTCGATGTATCCCGCATTCAGAAACTTTCTGATTAACCGAATGAATCTGTTGTCAGAAATTCTTTCTTCAAGTATTCTTATCAAAATATCATGATCGATATTATCAAAGAATCCTTTTATATCTCCTTCAACAAACCATTTGGAACCAGTGAAAGTATCCTTGATACGGGATAGTGCTGTATGGCATCCTCTGTTTGGTCTGAATCCATGAGAACAACTCTCAAAGCTGCCTTCATAGATTGCCTCCAAAATCATACGAATGACTTCCTGCACCAGTTTATCATCAAAAGAAGGTATCCCCAAAGGGCGTTTTGTTCCGTTTTTCTTCGGAATATAAATCCGTTTTGATGATACAGGCTGATACTGCTCACTTTTGAGCAATTCAATCAATTGTTCAATACGGGATATACTCATCTCGTCAATAGTTTTGCCATCAACACCAGGAGTCATGTTACCTTCCTTTGCATATAGCTTTTGGTAGGCAACATAATATATTTCCTTATTGAACAGAATCCGATATAGCCTTTCAAATCTATACATTGCGATTTTACTTTGCTTCGCCAGACTGTTTAATACTCTTTCTGGATCTCTCATAATGTCTCACACATTTTCCGTTAATTGTATTAAAAAATATTAGCTGTCTCCCTTTGCCATGTACAAGGCTTTCCCTTGCTCGGACTACTACGGAGACTCCGTTGCCATGCCAAATATTCAAAGGTCTGAAACCTTATAGCCTTACAACTGGCATTTTGGGTTAGGCAATCCCCATTTAGACATATAATAACTATAGCTCGATAAGTTGTCGGATACGACATCCACCTTTTATTGCTTACTGCAATTGCGTTGTGATTAGTTTACGCTTCCACTATGTCCACATGATAACGGAGTATCACAATATGACGCCAGTAACCGTCTTTCGTCATAGACCCGCATTTGTCCGCTCAGGCTATCGTTTAATCAATACGGATTTTATCCTCATACTTATCATTTCATCTTCCCATTCAGTCGCAACATGACGATTAGTTGACTTATGGATTTGCCGGCATGCTACACTCCCCTTTGGGTTTCCCCGCCAGATAAGCCGGTTGATGACAGACTTGTAAACTCGTGTCTGGTATCGCGCTACCAATACATTTATTATATACCCTTATGGGCGCACGTGTATATGTTCCCTGCCAATGTCCTCATGTTTGAAAATCATGTAGGGTTGTCCGCCATATCCGAACCGTTCCATATACTCACGCCCGATGTCGGCAAGCTGATTATCGGTCAGTTTATCGTCCGGATGTGGGTTCAACGAAATGTGGATAACAGGTTTCGATGTCCGGATATGTGAAGGCATAAATCGTTCAAAATCTTGCATACAATCGGATACATTGAAGACTCCATTGGTAGGTTCGATGAGTAAATTAGTAGCCAAAACTTTACCTAAACCTTCGTCTACCTTCTTTTGATTGTAGGTAAGTGCACCATATAAACTGCTTCCGTGGCTAAATTTGGCAACCATTTTTAAAGATGTTTAGCCTTAAATTGTTCGCACAACTGTAACACTTCGTGCCCGATTCCAGCCAGTTCAATGGTCGCATTTTCCAATTTATAGAGTAATGCCAAGGCTTTTTTCTCTCCAAAATTGGAATGTAACTCCTTTACAACTTGATTGTAATTGACTCCAATACTTCGTATTTGTGAGTGTAAAGCAGTGAGCTTTGCAATAAATTCTACTGCCGAGGCATCGGTTTTCACTACACGAAATTCATCCCCAAAGATGCGGGCAGCGATAAACCCGGACAAGGATTGTACGCCTGACTGCTCGTACAGGGCAAGGAATCCGGCGTGTTGTTCATCTGTCAGGTTCACTGTCAGCCGATGCTTTGCCGGGTCGTTCTTCGGGGGTCTACCTCCTTTTCCCCGATTTTGGGGATTCCTTTTTTCTTCGTTCATAACATTGATTTTTTTGAGTGGTTTATGAACGCTATGGACGGTCCATGCCGTCTTTATTTTTCCCGACTTCGGAGAGGAAAATACCCCTCTGGAAGAGCAAGGGTTGTGTGCTGCAAAATTCATTTTGCGATGCACTCAACATACCTTGCTATTTGCCCAAATGCAAATACTTTTTGCCCGTAAAGGGCATCTCCCTATCCCGAACTTTTTGGGATATAAGCCTGATCTCTGTCAGGCAATTTATGAGTGCCGGAACTCTTTTTTTAATAGGCATGAATACCCCGTAACATTTCATGTAGCAAAGTTATGATGTAAAACAATCAACTGAAAATCAATAGGTATAGACAGATGCGGACAGAAGCTACCACCTCTTGAAAACATAGTGTAAGTCTGAAAAATATAGATTTTATTTGTCGGAGAATTGATTGTACGGCAGGATATAAAGACCTACAATCAGTCGTACCAAAAGAGAAAATTACATATGGCTATTCGGACGTAAAAACGTAAAACAGTAGAATAGTTGGGTGGTAGATTTTCTGATACATAAGTTGTTTGTAGGATAAGGAAGATCAAACCAACCAATTTACGAACTAACCAACCTAAGAACGTAGGGACGTTACAACGTACCAACACAGAAATGACACAACATACGGTTGGTTGTATGTACCGCTATACAATAGTTGGTTGCAGAAAACAAACGTACCACCGTACAACGATTGAGACTTAAAAATATATGTATCCCCTTGGGTACGGCTATACGATAAAACAATTGTACCATTTAAAAATTAATTGAAATGAAAAAGAAACCTATTTATGTGGCATTCTCAACCCAAAAGGGAGGAGCCGGAAAAACAACTCTTACTGTATTGGCTGCATCCTATTTGCACTATGTAAAAGGAAAGAATATCGCAGTGATTGATTGCGATTACCCTCAGTATTCCATTGCAGATATGCGAGAGCGGGATTTTAAGATGTGCGAAAATGACGAATATTACAAGGGAATGCTGTACGAACAATTTACCCGTTTAGAAAACAAGAAAGCCTATCCTATTATTGAGAGTAACACGAAAGAAGCTATCGCTGATGCCGAGCATCTGATTCCGCAGGGTGATTTTGATTTTATATTCTTTGATCTGCCGGGAACACTCAACAATGTAGATTTAATCCATACGCTTGCACGAATGGATTATATTATAGCCCCCATCGCTGCTGACCGTGTGGTTATGGAGAGTACGCTTGATTACATGGTAACTGTACGGGATGATATTATGGGTAGTGGTAAATCCGATATTAAGGAAATTTACCTGCTTTGGAATCTGGTAGACGGACGGGAGAAATCTGAACTCTATGAAGTGTATGAGGCAGTCATTAACGAGTTGCAATTTACAACCCTTAATACATTTATCCCAAATAGTCTGCGATTCCGACGTGAACAATCTGAAAGTCACAAAGCTTTGTTCCGATCTACTCTATTCCCTGTAGATAAGTCTCTTGTAAAAGGCAGTAATATAGATACTCTTTCAGACGAATTGCTTGAAATTCTAAAGTAAGCCGCTATGGAAGAAAAGAAAACCGATACGAAGTTGAATGCTCAGGACATCATCGCACGTACAGGCAGAAGAGAACGCAAGTTACAGGCTTATTCTCCCGAACCTGTTCCGGTAGAGGAAGTTGTTCTCGAAGCAGAACAGATTGTAAAACAAATAGCAACACCTACAGCGGAAAACATCAAGGAGCCGCCACGCGAAGAACCTCGTAAACGAAAATCAAAAGCACAGGCAGAGGCGGATTATCAAAGCCTTTTTATACATGAGTCGGCAATAGCTGCACGAAGCGGAAAAACAGTTTATATCTGTAAAGAGCATCACGAAAGAATCATTAAGATACTGCACGTCATAGCCAAGAATGATGTTTCCTTATTCAGTTATATCTACAATGTATTGGAACATCATTTCACTACTTATCAGGAAGATATAACCGAACTGTATGATAATAATATCGAAAAAGTATTTTAATCAAAAAATAGTATTAATCAGTAAAAGAAAATTAGTTATGAAAAGAAATAGTTTTTTCAAAAAAGCAAAATCGGGACAACCTAAAGAGAATGAAATACCGAATGGTAAGCAAGATCAGCAGATGGAATATCAAGATACCTTTTTGAAGCATCAAGAATTTAGAGCTCGTCAATGCGTGTATCTTAGTCAAGAAGTACATGCCTCTATTAGTCGGATTGTTCATGTATTAGCATTAACCGGAAATAAAATTAGTGTGGGGGGCTACATTGACAATATAATTACAGAGCATTTAAAAACCCATAAAGAATTGCTTGACGATATCTATCGTAAACAACTCGACCAATTTCTATAACTCAGTAACAGAACCATGAAACAATATATTATTTCAGCTATCGTCCTGTACGTATTGTTTGTCATTCTTTATCTAATTCGAGAGCCGATGCAGAAACGAAAAAAGAATGCGGCGAAAAAGCCCGCTTTCAATCCGTTTCGTGCAGCACCTAAAGAGGATATTATCGGCAAAAGCAAATTTGACATTAGACAATCCCGGACAGAAGCTACCACTCTGATTAATAGTAAAAAAGAGAAAGAAAATGCTTCTATATTTGTCGAGAAAGAAGAAAAAAAGACCTCGGTGGCAATCCCTTTGGATAAACTCGATGAAGTCTTTTCCAACGATAATTTATCAGACAAAGATTCAAATGAAATCAATTTAGAGATTGAGAACACTCCCCCCGAATTTGAGCCAGACAATGATTCTGAAGAAATAGACGAAACAGAAAGTGAAGAGGAAGATACTGAAGGGAGAGCCGGGGTTTCAATGGCGTTGGGACTTGACTTCAATAATTTGGCGAGTATGGTACGAACAGTAGAGACTCCCGACAATGCAACATCCGAAGAAAAAGAAGAAGCCGGACGGGTATTGGTCGAGATACGCAAGACCGATATGTTTGAACAGGTCGTTTCGGGAGAACCTAAAAAGAAAGTGGTCGTATCCTCATTGATGGATGACTATTTTGCTGCCTTCCATCGCAAACAACAAGAAGCTGGAGAATTGGAGGAACCGGCAGTCAGAGCACCTAAAGAATTTGAAGTACGCAAATTTGCGTAAAGTAGATAACGATTAAAACAAAGAGCATGAAGCAAAGAGATTACGGTTAGCGTGCGTCAGCCAAACAAAACGGTCTATGACCGCACCACTAAAAAATCAAAGTTAAACAACATTATTCATTCAGTACAGGGGACTATTCCACCCCCTGTACTATTTAAATCAAAAATCGTATGACAAAGAAAAAATTTCTTCTGTCAGCAGCCTTTATCATGGTTGCTGTATCATCAGTATTCGCACAAGGTAACGGCATCGGAGGTATCACCGAAGCTACCAATATGGTAACCTCGTATTTCGATCCGGGGACAAAGCTCATCTACGCTATCGGTGCAGTTGTGGGACTCATCGGAGGTATAAAAGTCTATAATAAATTCTCTTCGGGTGATCCCGATACGAGCAAAACAGCCGCTTCGTGGTTCGGTGCGTGTATCTTCCTTATCGTGGCTGCTACCATTCTACGCTCCTTCTTCCTGTAATCAAGCTTCAAATACATAAGCAAATGGAGTATAATATTAACAAGGGCATTGGCAAGAGTGTGGAATTTAAGGGTTTGAAAGCACAATATCTTTTCATCTTCGCAGGTGGTCTACTGGCTGTATTCATCGTATTTGTAGTGATGTATATGGCAGGGGTAGATCAGTGGATATGTATCGGTTTCGGCGTTATCGCTGCTTCCGCATTGGTATGGCTGACTTTCAACCTGAATGCGAAATATGGAGAACACGGGCTTATGAAGTTGCTCGCCAAACGGCAACATCCCCGTTTTCTAATTAATCGTAAAAATTCCCGTCGCTTGTTCCAATACCCAAAAAAGAAGGAGGTCTGGGATGCGTAATACATTAAAAGCAGCTACCATCGAAAGTAAGTTTCCCTTGCTTTCTGTCGAACATGACTGTATTATTTCAAAAGATGCGGATATAACGGTAGCCTTCCGTGTTGATTTACCGGAACTGTTCACTGTTACGGGTAGCGAATACGAAGCCATACACTCGGCTTGGACGAAAGCCATCAAGGTGTTGCCCGAATACTCGGTTATCCACAAACAGGATTGGTTTGTCAAAGAGAATTACAAACCTGCTACCGACAAGGAGAACATGAGTTTTCTGTCCCGTTCATTTGAACGCCACTTCAACGAACGTCCGTTCCTTAATCATTCTTGCTTTTTATTTTTGACCAAAACGACAAAGGATCGGATGCGGATGCAAAGCAACTTCTCATCGCTTTGTCGAGGGTATATCATCCCGAAAGAAGTCAATAAAGAGATGGCAGTACGCTTCTTGGAGGCAGTCGGACAGTTCGAGCGTATCTTAAACGATTCGGGATTTATTACCCTGACACGTATTGCTTCAGATGAAATAACGGGAACAGAAAAAGAAGCAGGGCTGATCGAAAAATATTTTGCCCTGTCACTCGAAGATACAACCTGTTTACAAGATCTGGAGTTAGGAGCAGATGGGTTGCGGATCGGAGATAAAACGGTATGTCTGCATACGATCTCCGATGTAGAAGACTTGCCCGGAACGGTCGGTACAGATATGCGATATGAAAAGCTATCTACAGACCGTAGTGATTGCCGTTTGTCCTTTGCCTCGCCTGTGGGATTATTGCTGTCTTGTGACCATGTATATAACCAATACATTTTTTTGGACGATTCGGCAGAGAACCTGCGGCAGTTTGAAAAATCTGCCCGTAATATGCAGTCGTTATCGAAGTACAGTCGTGGAAACCAGATCAATAAAGAGTGGATCGACAAGTACCTGAATGAAGCCCATAGTTTCGGACTTACTTCTGTCAGGGCACACTTTAATGTGATGGCATGGTCTGATGATGCGGAAGAACTCAAAAATATCCGTAACGATGTGGGTTCACAATTGGCACTTATGGAGTGCAAACCCCGCCACAACACGGTGGATGTCGCTACACTCTATTGGGCTGCGATGCCGGGCAATGCGGGTGACTTTCCCAGCGAAGAAAGTTTCTACACGTTTATAGAACCTGCCTTGTGCTTCTTCACAGAGGAAACGAACTACAAAAGTTCTCCCTCGCCTTTTGGTATCAAGATGGCAGATCGGGTAAGCGGAAAACCCATCCATGTGGATATTTCCGACCTACCCATGAAGCAAGGAATTATCACGAACCGCAACAAGTTTATCTTGGGACCTTCGGGTAGTGGTAAATCCTTTTTTACCAATCATATGTGTCGTCAATATTGGGAACAAGGTGTGCGACGAGAAGTTGCATAAGTAATTGTTTAACAACAAGATTAAACCTATTGTTTCGTCAATAGTAGCCTAAGGATACGTGCATTATGAGTAATTGTTTTGTACGAAGCTATCCTGAGAAAGTAACCCTTCCGAAAGGAGGAGTCGGAACCGTGAGGGAAAGACAACGAGCGTAAGCATTATATGCTCTGGGGGCGAGGCTGAATGGTATGGCTAACAAATGTGAACTGTCAATAAACATCGTTACGAAAAGAACAAGCTAAAGAATGCTGATAAGCTTGAACCAAAAGGTACGCAGCCAGGATAATCCTCTCCCTTGTGGGATTACACGAATATGAGAGCTGCCGGTGGATAGACAGAGCCTAACCCGTTCGTGTTACTTATGCAGAACTCGGAAAACCCGTACTTCTCCTATTTACTTAGGAAAGTGAGCCGTAAGGCAAGCTGATAGAGGTGCGGATATGGGATAGTAGAAAAAGCGAATGCCACTTTGTAATGAAGTGGATAGAGGTTTAAACGTTACCTCACACGAAAGTGGGCAGACTTCTACATAAGGTAATTCTTTACAAGAAACTTTTAGAACTTTTTAAAGTAGAAAAGCAAATGAACGAAAGTAAAACATCGTGTGCATCAACTGACCGAACAAAATCAATCGCATGGGAATCCATTGAATGGAATAAGTGTGAACGTGAGGTTAAGAAGCTACAAGCACGTATTGTAAAGGCTCAAAAGGAAAGTAAACACAATAAGGTGAAAGCCTTACAGTGGGTGCTTACTCACTCTTTTTATGCTAAAGCATTGGCTGTAAAAAGAGTGTCTTCTAATAAAGGAAAAGCTACGGCTGGGGTAGATGGTAAAATTTTGAATACCCCAATAGCCAAGGCAAATGCGATTACTGAATTGAAAAGACGGGGATATTCTCCGCAACCATTAAGAAGAGTACATATTAAAAAGAGTAATGGAAAACTACGCCCGTTAGGAATTCCAACAATGAAAGACAGAGCAATGCAAGCATTATATCTCATGGCATTAGACCCTGTGGCTGAAACAACTGCTGATAACCATTCGTATGGTTTCCGCAAAGGAAGAAGCACGCAGGATGCTATGAAACAATGTTTTATTGATTTGGCAAAAGATTATTGTCCTAAGTGGATATTGGAAGGAGATATAAAAGGTTGTTTTGACCATATCAGCCATGAATGGCTTCTGGAAAATATCCCAATGGATAAGGTTATGCTAAAGAAATGGTTAAAAGCAGGATTTGTCTTTAATAAAATGTTGTTCCCGACAGACGAGGGTACGCCACAAGGTGGTATCATATCTCCAACACTTGCTAATATGACCTTAGATGGTCTACAAGAACTACTTGCACAGAAGTATAAAGCAAGAAGAATCAAAGGTGAAAGGAATAAAAAATATCACCCAAAGGTCAATCTTGTTCGATATGCTGATGACTTCATCATAACAAGCGAAGACAGAAGTGTATTGGAATCTGAAATCATGCCATTATTAAAAGAGTTTCTCGCAGTAAGGGGACTTACCCTATCTGAAGAGAAAACGAAGATTACTCATATTGATGATGGTTTTGATTTTCTTGGATTCAACTTCAGAAAGTATAACGGAACAATGCTTGTGAGACCATCAAAAGAAAAGGTAAAAGTCTTTTTGGATAAGGTTCGACATATTATTGAAACAAATAAAATGGCGAAACAAGAGACAATTATAAGACTTTTAAACCCGATGCTTATAGGTTGGGCTAACTATTATAAATATAGTATAGCATCAGAAATATTCGGTAGAGCAGATTTTGAAATTTTCAGAAAACTATGGAGGTGGTCGAAAAGACGACATAATGCTAAAGGAAAATATTGGGTTGCCAATAAATACTATCATAGGGTAAATGGTAGAAGCTGGACTTTTTCAGTAAGTGATAGTCGTAAAAAGAATGGTGAGTACTTCTCGTTAAAGCGACTAACCAATACAAAAACAGAATCCTATGTGAAGATTAGATCAGAGGCTAATCCATATGACTCAGAGTGGGCTGAATATTTTGATAAAAGAGAAACTTATCAGATGCTCAACACCCTTAAAGGCAGAAGGTCACTCCTATATATCTGGGAAAAACAAAACCGTATTTGTCCAATTTGCGAGAATTTAATAAACAGAGAGAAAGAATGGAGTATCATGGAACAAACCATAGAAAACCATATCAAAAGAACTCTAGTACATGATAGTTGTCGCAGAAGTGTATTACTTAAAAATAGAAGAAATGAGCCGGTTTCATAATAGAAATTTTGAATTGCTTGAGCCGTATGAGGGGAAACTCTCACGTACGGTTCTTAGAGGGGAAAGGGGCAGTAATGCCCCCGACCTACTCGACACGCACATCGTGCTTGTGGATACGGGGAACTCCTATCAGGGACTTTGCAATTTCATCAACCGTCGTACCAATGGAGAAGATGGAGTGTATTTTACATATACGGAAAAAAATCCCATCTCATTTAATCCATTTTATACCGACGATGGGGTCTTTGATATCGAGAAAAGAGAAAGCATCAAAACCCTGATAATGACTTTATGGAAGCGGGATAATGAACCTCCCACACGTTCGGAAGAGGTAGCTCTTTCCAATGCCGTGAGCTTGTATATAGAACGTATCAAAATAGACGAATCTGTTCTGCCGTCGTTCAATACCTTCTACGAGTTTGTCAAATTGGACTATGCTGCTATCCTCGATGCCAAACGGGTACGGGAGAAAGATTTTGACTTAGCCAACTTCCTCAATGTGCTTGAACCCTATTATAAGGGTGGTGAATATGATTTCCTGTTGAACTCTGAAAAACAACTCGATTTACTATCTAAACGATTCATTGTCTTTGAAATAGATGCGATTAAGGATCACAAAATATTGTTTCCTATCGTAACGATTATCATTATGGAAGTTTTCATCAATAAAATGCGTCGCTTACAGGGAATCAGAAAGATGATATTGATTGAAGAAGCATGGCTGTGACATGTAAGTCTTGTGAGTGATTGTTCAACAGCTATTACTAGCGAGTAATAATCTGATTGAACCTGTTGTTTCGTCAACAGTAGCCTAGGGCACGTGCGATAGTAAGTAATGAATTCGTATGAGAGCTGTCCTGACAATGAAGCCCTTCCGAAAGGAGGAGTCTGAACCGTGAGGGGATGACAACGAGTGTAAGCATTATACGCTCTGGGAGCTAGGCTGAATGGTATGAATAATGTAATGTGAACCGTTGATAAACGTCGTAACTTCGAATGAGCCGCTAATGATGCTGGGCTCTAACCCAAAAGGGATGCAGTCGGCTAACCTTCTCCACGCTAAGGTTACACGAACATAAGCACTGCCGGCGGATAGACGGATTCTAACCCATTCATTTGTCACTTATAGGGAACATGGTAAGCCCGTATTTCTCCTACCATTGGTAGGTAAGCCGACCGTAAGGAACGCCGAATGGGATGCGGGTATAGGAATGTGGAAAAAGCGAATGCCATTCTGTAATGGGATGGATAGAGGTTGAAACATCGCCTCACACGAAAGTGGGCAGACTTCCGCAAGGTGACTTTTTTACAAGAAACTTTTAGAACTTATTTAAAGAAGAAAAGCAAATGAACGACATTAAAACATCGTGTGCATCTACTGACCAACAGTGGAACACTTGGCTCGATATTGATTGGGACAAGTGCCAAATTGCGGTTGATAAGCTACAGGCGCGTATTGTAAAAGCTCAGAAAGAAGGCAGATACGGCAGAGTGAAAGCTTTGCAGTGGACGCTGACGCATTCGTTTTATGCCAAAGCATTGGCTGTAAAACGTGTTACATCTAATAAAGGCAGTCGAACTGCGGGAGTAGATCGTGCAACATGGTCAACTCCAAATGCTAAATTTCAGGCAATCAGTGATCTGAAAAGACGAGGGTACACTCCCCAACCGCTAAGACGGATACATATTAAAAAGAGTAATGGAAAATTAAGACCTCTTGGTATTCCTACAATGAAGGACAGAGCAATGCAAGCATTATATCTGCTGGCATTAGAGCCTGTTGCTGAAACCACGGCAGACAGTAATTCTTACGGATTCCGTAAAGGAAGAAGTACTGCTGATGCAAGAGAACAATGTTTCTGTGTATTGGCAAAGAGAACCTCTCCCGAATGGATTATGGAAGGAGATATTAAAGGATGCTTTGACCATATCAGCCATGACTGGCTCATCAACAATATTCCAATGGATAAGCTGATGTTAAAGAAATGGCTTAAATGTGGCTTTGTGTTCAATAAAGAACTGTTTCCGACAAACGAAGGAACACCTCAAGGGGGGATTATTTCTCCAACTCTGGCTAATATGACTTTGGATGGATTGCAAGTTATGCTTGCAAAGAAGTATCATAAAAAGTTCGTAAACAGAACAACAACCTATTATCCAAAAGTTCATTTGGTACGTTATGCAGACGATTTTATCATCACAGGCAGAACCAAAGAAGCTTTGGAAGAAATCAAACCATTGGTAGTAGAGTTTCTTCAAGAAAGAGGGCTTACCCTCTCAGAAGAAAAGACGAAGATGACTCACATAAGCGAAGGCTTTGATTTTCTTGGGTATAACATCCGTAAATACGATAATGGTAAACTTCTGATCAAACCATCTAAGGAAGGTCTAAAGAAATTCATGAAGAAAATCCGAGGAATTATTGATTCCAACAAGGGCAGTAAACAAGAATCTCTTATACGGCTAATGAATCCTGTAATCGTAGGTTGGGTAAATTACTACAAAAACTGTGTAGCATCGGACACCTTCAGAAAAGCTGATTACTTGATATACGAAAAGTTGCAGCAATGGGCAAGAAGAAGGCATCCCAAGAAAGGAAGAACTTGGGTTTCGGACAGGTATTTTACAAGAATCAAAAACAGAAACTGGTGCTTTGTAGCGAATTTCAAGAAGAAAGGAAAAGATGACAGGATCGTCCTTAAACGCTTGTATGATACAAAGATCACTCGCTATGTGAAAGTGAAAGCCGAATCGAATCCATTTGACCCTGAATGGGATACTTACTTCAAAAAGAGAAAAGAGTACAAAATGCTCAAAAATCTCAATGATACAAAGCCCTTGCTGTATCTATGGAAAAAGCAAAAAGGAATATGTCCTTTATGTGGAGAGCCAATTGACATAGATGATTCTTGGGGTACTACTGAAAAGAAAACCACCCCGGAAAAGCAGAATTATTTAGTGCATGATAGCTGTCGCAGAAAGAATGACCAATTAAAAAGATGTAACAATGAGCTGGTTTCTAGTAAATAGAAATTTTAAGTTGCTTGAGCCGTATGAAGGGAAACTTTCACGTACGGTTCTTAGAGGGGAAAGCTCCCGAAAGGGAGCTGACCTACTCGGCAAAGCCATCGCTAAAGAAGGTATGGCAGAGTATATTAAGTACCTTTTTAAGACTGTTCGAAAATTCTTCGGTGAGGCAATCGTTGTCACTCAGGAGGTGGACGATATTATCGCTTCGCCTATTGTGAAAGAGTCCATCATCAACAACTCCGACTGCAAAATTCTCTTAGACCAACGTAAATACATGAACAAATTTGATAGCATCCAAGCTCTCTTGGGGCTGACCGAAAAAGAAAAAAGTCAGGTGCTATCCATCAATATGTCCAATAATCCGAACCGAAAATATAAAGAAGTCTGGTTTGGATTGGGCGGTGTTCAGTCGGCTGTATATGCCACCGAAGTGAGTCTGGAAGAGTATTTTACGTTCACAACGGAAGAAACGGAGAAGCTGGAAGTTGCTCGGAAAACCGAAGAGTTGGACGGTAATATTGAGTTGGCTATAAAACAAATAGCTGAAAGTAAACGCAAGTAAAAAACGAAAAGCTATGTTCAGTCCATGTAATATAACCGATTCTTGTTCCACTTCTACAGACTTTTCCATGCGGGAGATTACGGGGCGTTGGGTAAGTAGAGACGGGCATACGAAAGTATATATCTATCCCAATATTATTCAAAAATGGGGAGGTACTCGGTTTAGGCTTACTTACAACAACCCGCTGGTAGTCTGTGATCGTGCATTAAAAAGATGGTTTGGTAAATATTACATCAACCTGTACGGGCACATCGAGATTACTTACAATCGGGAGCAGGAGGTCTTGCACCTTTCCGCTTTCGGAGAGTATGTCAGGGAGGAGGATTAGCTCATTTGGGGCTACCTCCGACCTTCGGACGGTAAACGAGTAATAACAATTAAAAATAACGAATATGAAGAAAATACTTTTCTGCCTTGTGGCACTCATGGGACTGTGCACCTATCAGGCAAAAGCACAATGGACGGTGATCGATCCCTCCAATCTGGCGCAAAATATTATGACTGTTTCCAAAACAGCCACAACAGCCAGTAATGTGATTAACTCTTTCAAAGAAATGCAAAAAATCTACGACCAGGGGAAACAGTATTACGACAAATTGCAGTCGGTACACAATCTGATCAAGGATGCCCGCAAAGTGAAAGAAACAGTAGAATTGGTCAGCGAAATATCGCAGATCTATTCTACCAACTTCAACAAGATGCTATCCGATAGAAATTTTAGCGTTAACGAGTTGGAGGCTATATCAAATGGGTATGCCAAGTTATTGAATGAAAGTGGTAACCTGCTTTCTGATATAAAGAATGTCGTTTCCCTCTCCAACGGACTTTCGATGACCGATGCCGAGCGTATGTCCATCATAGATGATATACACGCCAAGATGCTTGAACATCGCAACCTTGTCCGCTACTTTTCCAAGAAAAGCATTTCCGTTTCTTTCATCCGCAGTCAGGAGAAAGGCGATCTGGAGCGAGTACAAAGTTTGTATGGTAATCCATCCGATAAATATTGGTAATCATGACACTGCTTGCAATAGATTTCGACAACCTGCATCAGCTTCTCCGCAATCTGTATCAGGATATGATGCCGCTTTGTGGCGATATGGTCGGTGTTGCCAAAGGGATAGCCGGACTCGGTGCACTGTTCTATGTAGCTTCCCGTGTATGGCAAGCCTTGTCACGGGCAGAACCGATAGATGTATATCCTTTGCTCAGACCTTTTGTTATTGGACTCTGCATTATGTTCTTTCCAACTTTTGTGCTCGGTACGATTAACGCTGTTATGTCCCCTGTGGTCAAAGGAACACATACCATATTGGAGACACAAATGACAGATGTCCATGCCCTGCAAGCGGAGAAAGAACAATTGGAGTACGATGCACGGCTACGTGAAGGGAAAGCATGGCTGGTCGATGATGAGGTGTACGACCAAAAAATGAAAGAACTCGGTATCTGGGACACTCCCGAAATAATATCTATGTGGGGAGAACGCACGTGGTATGATATGAAAATGTGGTTTCGCCAACTGATCCGGGATTTCTTCGAGTTGTTGTTCAATGCCGCAGCCCTTACGATTGATACCTTACGCACCTTTTTCTTGGTAGTGCTGTCAATCTTAGGGCCGTTGGCATTTGCCCTTTCGATTTATGACGGTTTTCAATCCACGCTGACTAATTGGATTTCCCGCTACATTTCTATCTACTTGTGGCTACCTATTGCCGACCTGTTCTCGGCACTGCTCTCCAAGATTCAGGCACTTATGCTACAAATGGATATAGATATGTTGAGAGATCCGTCCTATGTACCGGATGCCAGTAACGGGGTATATATCATATTCTTCATCATCGGCATTATCGGATATTTCTCTATTCCGAGCGTGGCAGGTTGGGTTATTCAGGCAGGTGGCGGTAGTGCTACCCGTGGAGTAAACACAATGGCGAGTAAAGGGGCTGCGATGGCAGGAGGTGTTGCTGGAGCTGCGGCAGGTAACGTCGCTGGTCGCCTGATGGGTAAGAAATAATCAGATACACTGTATTCATTTATTAATTCAAAATAAAACGAACAAATGGAGTTCAAAAGTTTAAAAAATATAGAAACATCCTTCAAACAGATACGCTTGTTCGGTATTGTCTTTGTCTGTATGTGTGCCGTCATTACGGGCTATTCCGTATGGTCGTCGTATAATTTTGCCGAAGCACAACGCCAGCGTATCTATGTATTGGACGGTGGCAAGTCCTTAATGCTTGCCTTGTCCCAAGATATGACACAAAACAGACCTGTGGAAGCACGCGAACACGTTAAGCGTTTTCACGAGCTGTTTTTCACTCTCTCACCCGATAAAAAAGCCATCGAAAGCAACGTAAACAGGGCATTGTTCCTTGTCGATAAATCGGCTTTCAAATACTATCAGGACATGGCAGAAAAAGGGTATTACAATCGTATCGTGTCCGGGAATATCAATCAAATTGTACAAGTCGATAGTATTGCTTGTGATTTTGACAGCTATCCCTACAAGGCGGTAACCTATGCCAAACAAATGATTATCCGGGAGAGTAACCTCACCGAACGCAGTCTGGTTACACGTTGCAATTTGATCAACTCGGTACGCTCGGACAATAACCCTCACGGTTTCACAATGGAGAAATTCGAAATTGTGGAGAATCGGGATATTCGGATATCGGAAAGGTAGGTAAAGCTATGATACGAAAAATAATGAATCGCATCAATGAATGGTTGGAGGATGGTCTGCGGGGCTTGCTCGGCAGACTTACCCCCGACAGACGGATTATCCTTGTGATAAGCATGTTCCTTGTTTTCGGTGGTCTTTCCATCTACATGACCTTTTCTTCTATTTACAATTTTGGTAAAAACAAAGCAGAAAAGATGCAGATAGAGCAGATCGAATCGCTGAGACTGCAATTGGAACAACAGCGAGATAGTATTAACAATCTAAAATCAATAGAATAATGGAACAGGAAGATTTGAATAAAGGAACACCACCCGAAACGGAGGCTATTGCTGAAGTAGAACCATCCGTAACGGATAGTAAACCGGAAGCGAGAAAAGAATCGCCCAAACCACCAAAGCCGGAACTTTCGATAGCAGAGAGAAATAAGCGAAAAAAGATGTTGATTATGCCACTGTTCTTCTTAATCTTCGGTGGTGTAATGTGGCTCATCTTCGCTCCGTCGGATGATGGAAAAGAGCAGGCGATAGGACTGACAGGTTTCAATGCCGAACTGCCCGTACCTAAGGATGAGGGCATAGTAGAAGGGAAGCGAGATGCCTACGAACGGGAAGCAATGCGGCAAAAGGAGCAAGAGAAAATGAAGTCTTTACAAGATTTTTCTTCGATGTTCAACGAGGCACAGCAGAACGATTATGAACAAAAGGACAATGCCTACAATACTTCATTGCAAGCAGAACAGCCTCGAAGTTCAACTCCTCGTACTGTGCAATCCTCGGCAACTGCCTATCAGGACATCAACAAGCAATTGGGTGATTGGTACGAAAAGCCTGCTGGAACGGACAGACAGTCACAGTCTACGATGGAACAGCGAATACAGGAATTGGAACGAAAGCAGGAAGAAGCCGAAGCGAAAAAAGCGGAAGAGGACGAACAAACAGCTTTGCTTGAAAAATCTTACCAAATGGCAGCACGCTATATGCCTGCACAGCAGGGAGAACAACCAACAGAAGATGTAAACATAACACGTACAGGCGAGAAAGTCAAAGTACAACCCGTTAAGCAAGTGCATCAGAATGTCGTATCTCTACTATCTGCTCCAATGTCCAATGATGAGTTTATCGCCGCATATAGTCAGCCCCGAAACATGGGATTTCTGACTGCCGCAGGCAATGAGGGAATACAGGATAAGAACAGCATCCGTGCCTGTGTAAATCAAACCGTAACCCTGACCAATGGCAAAGAAGTACAACTTCGTCTTTTAGAACCAATGAGGGCAGGCAAAATATTGATACCTGCCAATACCTTAGTAACAGGAGCTTGCCGGATTGGTGGCGAACGTCTGGAGGTAACGATCAACTCCATTCAGTATGCCGGAAACATTATTCCTGTCGAGCTGAAAGTGTACGATATGGATGGACAATCAGGCATATTTGTACCGAATAACGATGAAGTAAAAGCAGCCAAGGAAGTAGCTTCTACACTGGCATCATCAGCAGGAACAAGTATTATGATTTCGGACAATGCAGGTTCACAGCTAGCCGCCGATATGGGTAAAGGGCTGATACAAGGGGCAGCACAATATGTAAGTAAAAAAATGAGTGTGGTAAAAGTTACCCTCAAAGCAAACTACAAGCTATTGTTACTACCCAAAGAAAATTAACAAAACCACTAAAAAATCAAGTATAAACGATTAAAAATTAAAAGTATGAAACGATTCTTTTTAATGCTTACCCTTATTGGGAGCATATTTACAGCTAATGCACAACAAGATACCATTGTGGTAGATACCAAGCCGACAACGGGAGACTATTACGAGAGTTTTACCCGTCCGTTGACCTTTGACAGAATGATACCGCCCTATGCTCTGGAGGTCACTTTCAATAAAACAGTACACATTATTTTTCCTGCTCCAATTCGTTATGTCGATTTAGGGTCAGCAGATCTTCTTGCTGCGAAAGCGGACGGAACGGATAACGTTTTGAGAGTGAAAGCCGCCTTGCGGGATTTTTCGCGAGAGAGTAATCTGTCTGTCATAACAGAAGATGGTTCATATTATACCTTTAACGTAAAATATGCGGATGAACCTGTAAAACTGTCTGTTGAAATGACTGACTTTCTGCACGATGGCGAAGCAGTGAACCGTCCGAACAATGCTTTGGCGGTCTATATGCAGGAATTAGGGCAGGAATCTCCCTTGCTTGTCAAACTGATTATGCAGTCTATACACAAGAATAATGACCGGGAGATAAAGCACATCGGCTCGAAGCGTTTCGGAATACAACACACGCTGAAAGGTATTTATACCCATAACGGACTGTTATATTTTCATCTCCAACTAAAGAACTCGTCCAACGTACCATTCAATGTGGACTTTATCACATTTAAGATTGTGGATAAAAAAGTAGCCAAACGTACCGCTATTCAAGAGCAAGTAATTTGGCCACTTCGTGCCTACAATAATTTGATGCTGATAGGCGGACAGCAGACAGAACGCATGATTTTCACTTTGGCAAAGTTTACGATTCCCGATGACAAAATGTTGGTGATAGAGCTTAACGAACAGGAGGGCGGACGCCATCAGCGGTTTACATTGGATAATGCCGATTTGGTTCGGGCAAAGGTTATTAACGAACTAAAAGTGAAGTAGGATGAAACGGTTATATCTTATATTAACGATTGTGTTGTGTCTGGTCTTTACAGACCAAGTACACGCACAACGTTCACTGCCGGGTATGCGAGGCATACAACTCACAGGTGGAATGGTGGATGGAATCTATTCATCCAAGAACGATAATGAAGCGGGATATTATTTCGGTGTGGCAATGGCGACTTATGCCAAGAACGGCAACAAATGGGTATTCGGTGCAGAATATCTGGAACGCTATTATCCATATAGGGAAACACGATTACCGATAGCTCAATTCACGGCTGAGGGAGGTTATTACTACAATTTTCTGACTGATCGGTCTAAAACAATTTTCCTTTCGTTGGGTGGTTCTGCCCTTGCAGGCTATGAAACATCGAACTGGGGCGAAAAGACCTTGTACGATGGCTCTACACTTCAACATAAAGATGCTTTTATCTATGGCGGGGCTATCACACTGGAGATTGAAACGTACCTGACAGATCGTGTTGTGCTACTTGTTACGGGGCGAGAACGCATCCTCTGGGGCAACTCTACGGGACATTTTCACGGACAATTCGGTGTAGGAATCAAATTTATAATCAACTAAGAGGCACAGCCTCTTTTGTTTAACAAAATATACAAATACAATGATGAAAAAAATAAAGACTTTTTTCGGGATAACAGCGTGGCTAGCAGCTATAATGCTGCTGGCCTTAGCCTGTAGTAACGATATGGATATTAACAAGGTTTACGCATTTGATCTGGTTTGTATGCCAGTTCAGAAAAAAATCGTTCAGGGAGAGGTGGCGGAAATCCGTGCACAGATTGTAAAGGAAGGGGAATTTCAAGATACTAAATTCTACATTCGGTATTTTCAAGTGGATGGCAAAGGTGAGCTTCGGCTCGATAATGGCACAGTTCTTCTTCCAAACGATTTATATCTATTGGAAAAGGAAACGTTTCGGATGTATTACACATCTCACAGCACTGACCAACAAGTGATAGATGTATATATTGAAGATAGCCACGGACAGGTAGTGCAAAAGACATTTTCTTTCCAAAATGATCGGGGTAACGAGGAAGATTTACCAACTGAAACGGAATAGCCATGATGACGATGATGGTAATCTCATACATAGTTACTTGGGTAAATATGATTTATGCTTATGTAACTGCTCCTACAGACATTGAGTTGTGGGGTGAAGAAATTGAATAGTGAACAATCAGATAAACGCTCGAAGATTATTTGGGCGTTTATCCTATAAGACTTGACAATGAAATATATAACAATTCTATTGATAGCTTTACTTCATTTGCCTGCATGGGGACAGCAAAGTAATTCTTCAAACAGAAAATCACAAATAGAACAATGTATGAAGCCGATTTATTCCATTATAGAATTTCAGCAAATAGCAGATTCTTTACAAATGACTATTGACGAATTATCTGACTATCCTGTAATATCTCCAATAAAGAAGTCTGGGCGTATTTCATCAGGGTTCGGGATGCGAAAGCACCCATGCTACAAAAGACGAAAATTTCATACAGGAATTGATATTCCACAAGTAAAAGGAACTCCGGTGTATGCCACAGGTAACGGAATAGTGATTGGCAAAGGTTACAATGTGGGGTATGGCTATTTTATAGAGATTCAACACGCAGGTGGTTTTCGTTCATTCTATGCACATTTAAGTCGGATATTGGTAAATGTGGGGGAACGAATAAGCATTACCCAACAAATAGCTTGTGTGGGTAGTACGGGAATAGTAACGGGAAGCCACTTGCATTATGAAGTAAGAAAAGGTAAACGTTATTTGAATCCGATTGGATGGTGCTATTGTTTGAGGTATTGAGAGACAAACCTATAACGAAAAAAATACAGAAAAATATAACTGTTAAATATCAGAAATAAACGAAACTTATTAACTTTGGAACAAATCAATAGCTTATGAACTACATACAGAAAAATCTACAATCCGGAGAAGAGATAAAATATGTTGCAAAATTGCACTTCTTCCTGTTTGTGCAACCGCTCATCCTCCTATTGTTGGGCTGGTGGTTATCTGGTTCGGAAACAGGTGTATTACATTATGGTGGGATATTCCTGTTATTTATCGGAGTGGTATCGCTTGTGCAAAGGCTGCTTGTAAAAGCAGGTTCGGCTTATGCTGTTACTAATAAGCGAGTGGTACTTAAAACGGGAGTTGTCAGTCGCAGAGCTGTAGATCTGGTATTGGCTAAGTGTGAGGGTCTGCACATCAAACAGAGTATTTTTGGTAGGATATTTAATTTCGGTACAATTACTGTAACAACGGGTGGTGCGACAAGCTCATATCCATATATAGCCGATCCATTGGCTTTTAGGAAAGAAATAAATACGCAGATAGGGTAACTATGGATGATAGAGTGAGAATCGTCGTCGATATTGATATACTCGTGAAGCTCCGATTCGATTATATTTCAACAGAAGTCGAATTGAGTGCCGAAGATAAGTCTAAATTAGAACCTAAACTACGAGAGTATTTTCAAGAATACGTGCCACAAGAGAACTTCACGGCTTATATCATGGAGATTGATGGAGAGATTGTTTCTACGGCTTTCCTAATCATCGATGAAAGACCTCCGGGACTGAATAATCCGAACGGTAGATACGGAACGATAATGAATGTATTTACTTATCCTGAACATCGGGGAAAGGGTTATGCAACCTCTCTAATGAACTCTCTGATTGTTGATGCCGATAATATTTTCGTATCGGTTCTTGACCTCTATTCCACTAAAGCCGGGAAACGACTTTATGAAAAACTCGGCTTTAAAGAAATTGAATATTCGGCTATGAGGTATTATGCAAATAAATAAATTCGTTAGGTTTGCCAACCTACTAAATTAACTTAACCAAATAGCCTATTATAAGTAGAGTGTAAAATAAATCATATAAAAAGGATGGAAGAAAGATTCAGTGTATTCGACGAATCTTACACTAAAATAGGAATTGCAACAAGAGATGAGACGCATCGCATCGGCCTTTGGCACGAAACCTTTCATTGTTGGTTTTATTATCGGGATAGTTCTGAAACTTATCTTTATTTTCAACAACGCTCTGATACAAAAAAAGACTACGCAGGGTTATTCGATATTACTGCTGCAGGTCATCTTCTCTCAACAGAAAGCCTATCTGATGGTATTCGTGAAATTGAAGAAGAACTTGGTATTAAGGTAGATTTTTCTGACCTTAAATATCTGGGTTATCTGCCAATTAGTATAACGCTTCCCAACATTATCGACAACGAGTTCACCAATATTTTCACTTTAGAAGGTAAATTTTCGCCACAAGATTTTACACTTCAAGAAGATGAAGTTATGGGTATTTACGAAGTTCCTGTATCAGAATTAGAAAAAGTAATGGTTGATGAACATTATGAAGTTCAGGTCAATGGTTTCATAACAGTGAATAACAGTTATCAACTTTCCACAAAAATATTTAACCGTTCGAACCTATGTGCATTATGTCCTGAATATTATACTTTTCGGATTAAACATTTCCGAAAACTAAGATAAAGAAAACATTATTTCTGGTTTGGATAAGTTCGTAAATGAGGAAAAATAATAATCTGACTACTTTTATTAACTATCTCAGAGATTATTTATTTTATAACTTCACTCTATTGTACTTATATAAAGCTTAATTAAAAAATAAAAATACGTCGTTCGTAGTATTGCGAATTAAAAATATATTCGTATATTTGCGAACTATAAATATAAATAGAGATATGTCAAAGAAAGAACTTACTGCCGAACAAGAACAACTCGCACGTTTCGCTAAAGCAATGGGGCATCCTATCCGCATCGCTATATTAGAAATGCTTGCCAACGAATCATGTTGCTATCATGGCGATATGTCCGAAATATTGCCAATAGCAAAAAGCACCCTTTCGCAACATCTGAACGAATTGAAAGATGCGGAATTGATTCAGGGTACAATTACATTGCCGACAGTCAAATACTGTATAAACGAAGAAAATTGGGAGAAAGCAAGAAAAATGTTTTCTGCATTTTTCGTTGAAATCAACAATGAAGAAAGCTGCAAGACCAAATAAAAAAATTTATCTCCAATGTTCGTGTTATTGCGAATTGTATGTGTAATTACGAATTATATTATTATATATGGAAAACAAAGAAATTAAAGAAATGGTAAAGCAAAAGTACAGCGCACTTGCTTTACAAAATGATAACCAGTCTTCGTGTTGTAGCCCGGGATGCTGTTCTTCTGATAATGTGTATAACATCATGAATGAAGATTACAGCAAGCTTGACGGCTACGAAGCCGACGCGGATTTAGGTCTGGGGTGTGGACTTCCTACAGCCTTTGCCGGATTAAAAAAAGGTGATTTTGTTGTGGACTTGGGTTCCGGTGCGGGAAATGATTGTTTTGTTGCCCATGCTGAAGTAGGAGAAACCGGAAAAGTCATCGGTATTGATTTCACAGATGCTATGATAGAAAAGGCAAGAGATAACGCACAAAAGAGAGGTTTTAGTAACGTTACTTTCCGCAAAGGAGATATAGAAGATATGCCTATTGGCGGTAATTCTGTTGACGTTGTAATAAGCAACTGCGTATTAAACTTATTGCCATCAAAAGATAAAATCTTCCATGAAATTTTCAGGGTTTTAAAACCCGGCGGTCATTTCTGCATCTCGGATGTGGTTTTAGAAGACGAATTACCTGCATCCATCAAACAAGTGGCAGAATTTTATGCAGGATGCATTGCAGGAGCAATTCCTAAAGAGCAGTATATGGTTAAGATTTTCAGCGCAGGTTTTTTACAGGTGAAAATACAAAAGGAAAAATCTATTGTTGTTCCGGATGATATTTTAAAAGAACATCTTGATGAAAAATCATTCCATGAATATAAGGAGAATAATTCAAAGATACTATCTATTACAGTAACAGGTGTAAAACCTGAAAGCGCATGCGGATGTGATTCCGGATGCTATTAAAAATATTTGATATGAATACACAGAAAATTTTAATTCTTTGCACAGGCAATAGTTGCCGTAGCCAGATGGCACACGGATTTTTACAATCCTTCGATCCTTCATTGTCTGTTTATTCCGCAGGAACAAATGCAAGCGGAAAGGTTAATCCCAAAGCTATAGAAGTAATGAAAGAAGCCGGAGTAGATATATCCCACCATACTTCCGACAGTGTGGATAAATACCGAAACGATGAATGGGACTATGTGATAACCGTCTGCGGAGGGGCAAACGAAAGTTGTCCTACTTTTTCAGGAAAAGTAAAGAACCGTTTGCACATCGGTTTTGACGACCCTTCCGAAGCTGTGGGGACTCCCGAATTTATACATTCGGAATACATCCGAGTACGAGATGAAATAAAAGAAGCATTTTATAAACTATATATCGAAAAATTGAAAGATAATGAGTAAGAAGAAAATGAGTTTCTTAGATAAGAATCTCACTCTTTGGATATTCCTTGCAATGGCTATCGGTGTAGGATTGGGGTATTTTATACCGTCTTTCAGCAGTTACATTGATTCCATGTCGAGCGGTACAACAAACATTCCTCTGGCAATAGGTCTGATTCTGATGATGTACCCGCCATTGGCAAAAGTGGATTATAAACAACTTCCGAAAGTATTTTCCAATGTGAAAATATTATCTATTTCGTTAATCCTGAATTGGATTATCGGCCCTGTATTAATGTTTTTACTTGCCATTCTCTTTTTACATGATTACCCCGAATATATGGTCGGAGTCATCTTGATTGGTTTTGCGAGATGTATCGCTATGGTGCTTGTATGGAATGACTTGGCAGAAGGCAATACCGAATACGGTGCGGGATTGGTTGCCCTGAACAGTATCTTTCAGGTATTCTTTTATAGTTTCTATGCGTGGATATTCGTAACCAAGTTACCACCGTTATTTGGCTTTGAAGGTGCAATTGTGGATATATCCATAGGTACAATAGCCGAAACAGTGGCGATCTATTTAGGTATTCCTTTCCTGATGGGTATTCTAAGCCGTTTGATATTGGTTAAAATCAAAGGAGAACAATGGTACAAAGAAAAATTTATCCCTGCCATATCACCCATTACCCTGATAGCATTATTATTTACCATTGTATTAATGTTCAGCCTGAAAGGTGAACTGATAGTACAAATACCGTTAGATGTTGTGCGTATCGCCATACCGCTACTTATCTATTTCGTGGTGATGTTCTTCCTTAGCTTCTTTGCAGGCAAACTAATGGGGGCGTCTTACGATAAAAATGCTTCGATAGCATTTACAGCCACAGGCAATAACTTTGAACTGGCTATTGCAGTTGCTATCGGTGTATTCGGTTTACATAGCGGGCAAGCCTTTGCAGGCGTAGTCGGCCCACTTGTCGAAGTGCCTGTACTTATCCTTTTGGTAAATATAGCCTTTTGGCTCAAAAAGAAATATTACAAATAAGTATCATGTAAAACTAACAAATCATTAATCGTATGAACAAAAGTATCTTAATCGTATTGCTTGCTGTATTCTTTATAGCTTGCGGAAACAAAACCGAAAATAAACAAGCGGAAAACCCGACGCAGGAACAGACTGTAACAACAACGGACGCTTCGGTTGTGAACGTCTATTATTTTCACGGCAAACAACGCTGTAGAACCTGTATAGCGATTGAGAATGTAACTAAAAATGCAATAGCCGAGAATTACAAGGATAATCCGAAAGTAAAATATACGGAAATAAACATAGATGAAGCCGTAAACAAAGATTTAGTGGAAAAGTACGAAATTGCTTTTAGTTCCCTGCTTATCGCTAAAGGGGAAAACTCAACGGATTTGACTGAACAGGCTTTTGCCAATGCGGTGAACTCGCCTGATGTACTTACCAACCTAATAAAAGAAGAAGTTAATAAACGTATTGACTAATGGAGTTTCTTCAACAGATAGTAGATAATTCGGATATTCCTATACTTACGGCTTTTATATTAGGCTTAATGACAGCTATAAGCCCTTGCCCGTTAGCAACTAATATAACAGCAACAGCCTACCTCAGTAAAGATATAGCCGATAAAAAACGTGTACTATTCAATGGTATATTCTATACACTTGGACGTACTTTCAGCTATACGGCTTTAGGATTGGTATTTTATTTTGGTGCAAGCAAATTTCAGGTAGCAAAATTGCTGCAAAACATTAGCGGTTTATACTTGGGAATAGCTTTAGTCATTATTGGTATCCTGATGCTCGATATTATCAAATTCAATATTCCGTCTTTAAACAGGTTTACATCGAAAGTAAGCGAAAAGAAGATGAAGAAAAATTACCTGAACGCTTTTCTTCTGGGTGTATTGTTCGCATTGGCTTTCTGCCCTTATAGCGGTGTATTATATTTCGGGGTGCTTATCCCTATGACTATCAGCAGTGCATCGGGGTTGATTCTGCCCCCTGTGTTCGCCATAGCTACCGGGCTGCCCGTTATAATCATTGCCTATTTATTGGCTTACAGTATGTCGAATGTAGGCAAATTCTATAACAGGATGAAAAGTTTTGAGGTTTGGTTCAGGCGTATTGTTTCGGCAGTATTTATCGTAGTGGGGATATATTATATAGTAATGAATCTATAAAATGAGTAAATATGGATAATAATACGGAATATTTCAGGCAGTTACATTATCTATCGAGTCCTTTACTTATAGGAAATGTTTGGAATGTGCAAAGTGCAAAGGTTTATGAGAAATCAGGCTTCAAAGCAATAGCGACAACGAGTGCGGGAATTGCTAACTCATTAGGTTATGACGATGGAGAAGAGATATCTTTTGAAGAATACTTATATGTTGTAAAAAGAATTAGGCAATGTGTAGACTTACCCCTGTCAGTTGATATTGAAGGTGGGTTCTCAGCAGATTCGCGACGTATTTTCGAGAATATTCTAAAGCTACATGAATTAGGGGTTGTTGGGATAAACATTGAAGATAGTTATATAATAGATAGAAAAAGGGTAATAGCCAACAAGGAGATTTTTGTTCAAAAAATCGGAGCAGTGATTAAATTATTGCATCAACACCAAATTGACATCTTTGTCAACATACGATGCGATTCCTTTTTGCTTAAACTACCTAACGCAATAGATGATGCCAAAGCAAGAATTGATTTGTATAAAGAATTGAGAATCGACGGATTATTTTTTCCATATCTGGATAGAATTGAAAATATTAAAGAAATAACTCAATGCACTGATTTACCTGTGAATGTAATGTACACTCCGAATTTACCTAATTTGGATACATTAAAAGCACTAAATATAAAACGTATCAGCACAGGGAACCTCTTAAACAAACAAGTTTATACACAACTCGAAAAAGAGATAAAAGAGATTTTGAAGTAAAAATGAATATTAAAAAACAAATAATATGGAAATAATTGTTTTGGGTACAGGTTGCCCCAACTGCAAAACAACCTATGACCGGGTAGCCAAAGTAATGGCAGATACAAACAGTACGGCGACTTTGAAGAAAGAAGAAGATATATTGGAAATAGTCAAATATAACATCATGTCACTGCCTGCCGTTGTGGTAGACGGGGAAGTAAAGATAAAGGGCTATGTTCCGACAGAAGAAGAAATAAAACAAGTAATCAATTAAATAATAAAGCAATGTTGGATTTAAAATTAGATACCCGCAAGGAAGTGAAGATTTACGACCCTGCCCTATGCTGCCCTACCGGATTGTGCGGGGTGAACATAGACCCGGAACTGATGCGTATTGCAGTAGTTATCGAAAGCCTGAAAAAGAAAGGGATTACCATTGAAAGGTTTAACCTGCGTGACCATCCACAGGTATATGTAGATAACAAGACAATCAACGAATGCCTGATGAGAGAATCTGCGGATGTTCTGCCTATCACAACATTGGACGGCGAAATAGTATTGACAAAGCAATACCCGACCAATGCACAGATAGCAGGATGGATGAACGTAAAAGAGGAAGAACTCACCGTAAAATAATAAATCATTATCCTTTTATTTTTCAATGAATTAATCTATTCCATACGAATAGAAAAGGATGTTATTGTCCCAATAAATAAATTACAAGCGATATGAAAAAATATAACCCATCGGGTATTGACCTGACAAAATATATATTCTTTACAGGCAAAGGCGGAGTAGGTAAAACATCTATAGCCTGTGCCACAGCCGTAAACCTTGCCGATAGTGGTAAGAAAGTCCTTTTAATCAGTACCGACCCCGCATCTAATTTACAGGATGTCTTTAATATGGATTTAGATAATAAAGGAATACAAATAAAAGAAGTTCCCAACCTGACAGTAGTAAACTTAGACCCGGAACAGGCAGCAGCCGAATACAGGGAATCAGTAATCGCACCGTTTAGGGGTAAGCTGCCCGAAAGCGTTATTACCAATATGGAAGAACAACTTTCAGGCTCATGTACCATAGAGATAGCAGCATTCAACGAGTTTTCAGACTTTATCACCAATGAAGATAAACGCAAAGGATATGATTTTATAATCTTTGATACAGCACCTACCGGACATACCTTGCGTATGCTGCAACTGCCATCCGCATGGAATACCTTTATAGCGGAAAATACTTCCGGTGCATCTTGTTTAGGTCAGCTTTCAGGATTGGAGGACAGGAAAGAAGTCTATAAAAATGCGGTAGCAACTTTATCAGACAGCAAGCAGACAACGTTAATACTTGTAAGCCGACCGGATGAAAGCCCGTTGAAAGAGGTAGAACGTTCATCAAAAGAATTGTTGGACTTGAATATTATTTCTCAAAACCTGATTATTAACGGCGTATTGGAGAACTACGATGAAAACGATACTGTTTCAAAACAGATATACCAACGTCAGCAAAACGCCCTGAATAACCGTTCCGAAGCATTATTAAAACTGAACACTTATATTGTCCCGCTTCGTTCCTATAATATGACAGGGATTGATAATATCCGTAATATGCTGAATAGTGACGTTCAGGCAGAAACCATACAAAAGGAAGTCAATACCAAAGATTTTCAAACAATAGACAATATTATTGACGACCTGTACAGTTCAGGCAAACGGGTAATCTTTACGATGGGTAAAGGTGGCGTAGGCAAAACGACCATTGCAGGGAATATCGCAAGGGGATTAGCCAAAAAAGGCGTGAAAGTACACCTAACTACTACCGACCCGGCTAACCATTTATCCTTTGTCGAAACAAAGGTGGACGGTATCACAGTAAGCCATATAGACGAAAAAGCGGTATTGGCAGCCTATCAGAAAAACATACTGGATAAGGCAAGGGAAACAATGGGTAATGCGGATTTAAGCTATATCGAAGAAGATTTACGTTCACCATGTACACAGGAAATTGCCGTCTTTAATTCCTTTGCCGAAATTGTGGCGAAAGCCGATAATGAAGTGGTGGTAATTGATACCGCACCAACCGGGCATACATTATTGTTACTGGATTCAACACAAAGCTATCACAAGGAGGTGGAACGCACGCAGGGAAATATCACGCCTGCCGTTCAGAACCTTTTGCCCCGTTTACGCAATGAAAAGGAAACGGATGTAGTGATAGTTACGCTACCGGAAACAACGCCAGTTTTTGAAGCTCAACGCTTACAAGAGGATTTGCAACGGGCAGGAATAAAAAACAAATGGTGGGTGGTAAATTCAAGTCTTTTGCTTACTCCGACTAACAGCCCGTTCCTGAAAACAAAAGCACAAAGTGAGATACAATGGATTGATAAAGTAAGCGAAATTTCCAACGGCAATTTTGCCGTTATTGGGTGGAAAGAATCTATCTGATAGATAAGACAAATTAAAGCAAAAAATCCCAAGAGTTTTTCTTGGGATTTTTGTTAAAATTGAGTAAGGATAAAAAATATGTCATACACTTGTTTCAATCCTATTTGCTATTTTTAATAACAGTGCTTTATCTTTTTCATTATTCCAGATTGATTTGTCTAGTCCCCAATAGAAAGCATGGTAAGTCCTTTTTGAGTTACAGAACTGCCCCTTGTAATTCTTCCCTTTTGTAGAATAGAGTAGTACGGCTTCTCCTTTTTTTACTTCATGATTAGGAAACAGATAACAATGCCTCAAAAGGTTTGATACACTATTATCGTTATCATATGTAGTATCCAAAACCATATAATCGAACAAATTACAGTCCTCCAAAACTTCAATCACCAGTCGTTCTTTACCTTCGCTATCCTTATCTGCAATTTGTGTAACAGATAATCTCAGCGTTGTTTCTAAGTCTTTCATTTGCATAATACTAAAATCTAAATTGTTAATAAATAAATTATCAACCACAATAGTATAATAAAAATAATCAATTTATTGCGCTTAATGCGAAAACTTTTCCACCTGTTCAAAACTTCTTTTTAAGAAATGATCTGCAAATTATTTTACATTTTCTTCAAAATAATTTGCAGATCTCATAAGAATAGAAGTGGCGGAAATTTCTCTCCACCGTCAAGTCTTTGTTTTTTGTTTCAGTTCTTCGAGTTGTAAAAGCATAAACGTGTGATTCTCTCCAACTATATGCCCCGAATCCATCAGATATGGACTATTTCGGCACAATTTACACTGCTTGATAGCTTTATTCAGATGAGTCACTTCGATGGACTTCCCTGTTATATCTTTAATTCTCATTATCTTCAATTTCCGCTTTAAACACATACCAACTATCTCTATAATGCTCTCCAATGAGATTGAATGCCCCTGTTAGGTTACTACTTCGAGCAAACTGCTTGGCTTCCAAAATAGATTTGAATTCTCCCAATTTTAGGAAGCCAACAAATAAGGTGTAAATATTTTCTTTCATCATGCTGCTAATCGAGTTTCTATCAGTGATATATTTTGCTCTACAAGTTGAATTATTCTATCGTGGTGCTTAGTATTCTTATTGCAAACACCTCTCGACTGAATAACTTTGAGTTGAGATATAGATACCTCAATTGTTTCAATACGTTTGCCATCAATCCAAGCCGAAAGTATCAGTGAATCGGCTTTTGAGTGATAACCACCTACGCAATGATGCATCATTTCTCCTTCCAATATTATATCCGCTACGCTCTCCAACACACGAATACTAATAGTACCATCCGAAAATGCAAGTCCGAAAAATTTGCCTTTTTGTTCTCTGAATGAATCCTCCTTTGCAAGTTGCTTTTCGACTTCGGCTTGTGCATCTGCTTTGGCTCTCTTAATAACATATCGATCATGTTCCGCTTTTAGGTTAGTCGGACAAATGTATTTTGCATTGTGCAAATCTTTACCGAAGAATCGAAGCATATCTATATAGTCGCACCAAAGAATGGCATCTTCAATTTTGTAGTGATTGCGGATAGCTATTTTGATGGATTGCCAATAACTATCAATATTCTTCCAACCCATATTCATAATACGCTCTAATAGCTTTGTATAGCCTGCTTTGATAAGTGTCTCGGCTCTACTATCACTGAGTAGGGTACGGAATAAGTCTAATGAGTTCTGTCCATACAAAGCTTTCTTATAACCGGTTCTTTTCAATTCGGGTATAAGTTTCTGACGTGGGTATATCTCGCCCATGCTTCCTATCTTGTCATAGATATTTATATAAAACTTATTGTTAGTATTCTCATTTCTTAGTTCCAAAGGGGTATAAAATATCCATAAATCAATACAGCACGTTCCCATCGTCTGGCGACATCGGGCAAAGGTGTAATGTTTCCCATCGGGAGCAATCCAACGTTGCATCACTTCGGAATATGAAAGTTTTGTCGGTTCTCCTATTTTGGATTTATAACTTAACATGATGGTGCGCATCACTTGATAGCCTTTGTGAGCCGTGATGATGTTCATATAATAACTGTCATCGAATGTCCGTTTCTTGGTGGTTTTGGCTATTAGCTTAGATTTACAATTCGGGCACTCACAACCCAAAAGGGTATTTGCTAATTCTCCCATCCCTTGCCATGTGTGACCGCACTTGGTACAAGTAACGATTCCTTTTTCGGTTCTGCGTCCAACATATTGGATAACGTGGTCATATCCCCATTGGATTTGCATTTTAGTTAGTTTAGGCAATGTTTTACTTGCTTCTACTACTTGTTTTTGGAGTTTATTCTTTGGTTTCATAGGTCGATAATTTAAAAGTCAAATAGACTTGGTTGGGGATTTAATGCTACTCTTTTGGCTTTCTTGGTTGGCTGTGTCATCTTTCGATAGACTTCGTCTTGTGCCCTCTGCATAGCATCTTGACGTGCTTTCTCTTTTTCTTCGGCTGTTAATACTACTACATGATTTACTGCTATATGGGCATTTATCGGCTGACCTACCTCGATGTTATCTTCGTCATAGAAATGTACCGCCATGCCGAATATCTCATCATCGTGAAAACCATTGCAACCGCTTTTCTGTACTTGATTTAGAATATAAGTAACGCAATCCTCTAACTTCTTTTCGGGTAGAGAATAGCGAAATGAAAAAAGTAAATCTATTTCGGCACGTTTGTCTAAATATGCTTTTATCGTATTTTGAAAATGGTTTGTTGCTTTCATATCTTTGGGTATTATGGAGCAGAAAGGCTCTGCCCCTTGTTATTATTTAATTAATCTAGTCCGAAATAGTAGGCTAAGCGTTGCTCCTGCGATTTTGAAAATATCCATCCTGCCAACCTTTTTCCGTTAAAGGTCAGTCGGTTGTTAAACTTTCCTCCCATCGCTTTGAGTTCGTCTTTGATGGCTCTTGTTTCTCCGAATACAGCAAGGGCTTTGGCTGAATACTCTACTACTGTGCAACCGTTCTTGCTTGTGCTGTTCTGGTCGCTTGGTGGCGGTGGAGGTGTATCATCGGTCTTTTTGATGCGGATGTTATCTTCACACCCTGCGGTGTAGGCAAATTCCTTTATCATACCCTCACGGCTGTACATGGACACTTTTTCTATTATCCATCCACTATATTTGCTTTCGCCTAAATAATACCCTGCACCCATCGAATACTTTTCCCGATGTTCATAATCTACGTTGTACTCCGCTAAATAGGCTGTTTCCTCGAAGTTGGATGCATGTTTCCGCATTTCAGAAAAGATGTCTCTTTTGTGGGTAGAAAAGCCTAAAATGACAGTCCGTTGTGTACTGCTTGCAAAGTAGTCGCTTTGGCTGTCGCTCTCGTCTTGCTTCAAGCGTGCCACAATAACCGCTTGTGCATTTTCGGGAAGTATCTCGGCAAAACGTTTGCTCCCGATTGCTTTAACTTCCTCCACTCGTATGCGTTCCTTTTCTGCCTGATCTACCTCTGATTTAGATTTGGCTTGTGCTTCTTGGAGCAATATTGCCGCTTCAAAGCTGTCCATAAATTGAGGGTTGTCGCTGTCGTAATAGAACCCAATGCCAAATTTTTCTTTCAATGGTCGAATGATGTCGGCAGTATGAAAATCTTTTGTTGTTAGGTTTATCAATTTGTAAGTGATACCCCATTGATTTTTTGTAATGTCGTACACTACATATCTGTGATAGCTGTACCCTTCCATTTGGATAACTTGGTTAACCTCTACCACTTGCACTGCTCTGTCTATTTCTTTGTTCGCTCCTAATAAAAATACCTTAGTCATAATTTTTGTGTTTTAATGGATTATAAATAAGTAAGCATTAGATAAATAAGGGTAATTACAGCACTCAACATCAGCAGGCACGAAAGAATACCCCGAATCACATCATAGAAGAGATACAAGCCCACCAAAGCCCCAATAAACCCTGCTCCCCATAAGGAGTAACCCACGATAATTAAGACTATTTTCAAAACCCAACCTATGCTAATTGGAAGGTAGGTGGTTCGCTGTTTCCTATTTTTTTCTGCCGTTAGTTTCATAATTTCTGACCTTTTTTTTAACGCTATGCCGTATCGGAGCCGGTGAGGAGTATTCGAGTTTCAGAAGCTTTAAAAAGGGTAGTGTTTAGCTGTGCAGGGTTTTGACGAATAAATACGCTCGCCCGAATAGATACAAAAGAGGGAAAGAGGAAGATTTTTCGCCAAACCCTTTAGGGCTTGACCTTGCTGTCAGCGTGAAGAACACGAAAATACCTTTGCGATTGAAATCGAATACTCACTAGGCTCTGATGTCATTTCGCTTAAAGGGGAAGAAATTATGAAACAGGTAGAAAAAATCCCGTTTACTCTTTCGTGAAGCTATAGAAAGAGTACGAAATAATATTTTAGGTATAGACAAGTACAGCCTAAAGCTACCAGCTAATAGATTGCTTATCTATGCTGTAATTTAATGACTTATATTTGCTCCCCCCGTAATCATAGTATGAACAAAAAAGTAAATTACTATGGAGATAATATATATTGAAGCCCGAACATTCGAGGCAATGATGACGCAGTTTGAACTGTTCTCCTATAAAGTGAACAAGCTGTGTGAACGCCATACAAGTAAAGGACTTGAAGATTGGTTAGATAATCAGGATGTGTGCCAGATGCTTAATATATCTAAGTGTACTCTTCAAGGTTATCGTGACAACGGTATGTTGCCCTATACTAAGATTAGTCGGAAACTCTATTATAGAGTCAAAGATGTAAGAAAACTTATTCACGAATTAGAATTGCAACAAAATGGATAATGACATTTTAACAAAGCGAAACGAGCGGGTAAAGAAGTTTTTTGCTTTGCTCGACAAGATGTTGGATCGAATTGAAGTTGTCCTGACCTCCGAGAAGCCATCGCTCTTCGGAGAACGATTTTTGACTGACACGGAAATGGCTAAGAAGTTGAAAATAAGCAGAAGAACATTACAACTCTATCGTACAGAGGGTAAAATTCCTTATTTTCAGTTTGGGGGTAAAACCCTGTATCGAGAATCTGATATTCAGAAGATATTAGATCGAAACTATATTCAAGAACTGAAATAGTATTCTATTCATGTGGCTACAACAAAGAACAGGCTTTGGAATTAACTCGAAGCCTGTTTTAATTGCTTTCTGCATTCCTATATTATGTTGAGGAAATTTTGGCACAATGAAATAAAAAGATAAAATAATTAGGTTCTTAATCTGAGAAAATTACGAATTTCTCTATCTTTGCTTTATGAAATATTTATCTCTCATATTATCCATAAGTGTATTTCTGTTATCAGTAATACCTTGTTGCGTTGAGGATAAATGTCTTGCGATACATAGCCAAACTATCGGAATAGAAGATGATGCACCGTACAATAGTTGTGATAACTGTTCCGACAATAGCTGTTGTTCTCCTTTTCTTCATTGCAATACTTGTTCAGGCTTCCCAGAAGCCCGTTATTATAATCCGATAAAGGTAGTTCCCAATTTAATTTCTGACTGTGGAGCAAAGTACATAGTTAAAAGAAACTATCTTGATTTTATCTCTTCAATTTGGCAACCGCCACAAGTCTGAACACATTTATTTTATACAAGTTATAAGCATATCTTGTAATTTTAGGTAATACATTTTGTAGGATTGCTACTTCTATGCCATTCCTCAATTTGAAGATTTAAAACATTTATCATAATTATAATGAAAATCAAAATTATACTGATGCTATTCTTAGCTTTCAGCCTTTCCAATATATTTGCACAGAATACTCTTAGAGTAATATTAATTGATTGTGAAACAAAAGAACCTCTGATCGGAGCAGGCGTTATGCTTCAAAATACAACGAATGGAGCATTTTCCAATGCGGAAGGATTAGCTATACTCTCCAATATTCCTGATGGCAAACAAAGGTTCGAAATCACTTATATGGGATATGAAAAGACCGTAAAAGAATTTACTTTTCCACTCGATTCGAACGAACCGATTATCGTTAAGGTTGAACCGGATGAGGAAATGCTGCAAGAGGTAGTCGTTTCTTCGACAAGAGGAACACGAACTTTTAAAGATATTCCTACCCGTATTGAATTTATAAATACGGAAGAGTTGGGCGAAAAAGGGGTAATGAAGCCCGGAGATATCCGTATGCTTTTGAATGAAAGTACGGGTATAATGACACAACAAACATCTGCCATATCTGGCAATTCATCTATTCGGATTCAAGGTTTGGATGGTAGATATACTCAAATACTAAAAGACGGTTTTCCTGTGTTTTCGGGTGCTGCAAGCGGATTAGGTTTATTACAAACCCCTCCGCTTGATTTGAAGCAAGTGGAGATAATAAAAGGGTCATCATCTACTCTATATGGCGGTGGAGCAATTGCAGGACTGGTAAACCTGATATCTAAAACACCCGAAAAAGAAAGAGACTTCTCGATACACCTGAATGGTACGACAGCTAAAGGACTTGATGTGAACAGTTTTTTCGGACAAAAATTCAATAAAGTGGGTACAACTGTATTTGCTTCTTACAACCGAAATTGGGCTTATGATCCTTCGAATGTAGGTTTTACAGCAATTCCGAAATTTGATAGGTTTGTACTAAATCCAAAATTATTTCTATATCTGACTGATAATACCGATTTTAGTTTTGGTATCAACTCCATGATTGAAAATCGTCTGGGCGGTGATATGAAATATGTGGAGGGTAAAGGGAATAAAGACCATTCCTATTTCGAAAGGAATAAGACACAAAGACATTCAAGCCAACTGACATTTGACCATCGTTTCGACAAAAAAAACAGATTGAATGTAAAGAATAGTGTAACGTATTTCAGCCGTAAACTCGAAATTCCCGATTTTAGATTTGATGGAGATCAGCTATCATCTTTTTCGGAAGCATCTTATATTCGTACAGAAGAAAAAACTGAATGGGTAGCGGGAGCGAATGTGTGGACAGATAAGTTTACCGAAAAGAAGCGAACTGATTTCCAATTACGTGACTATAATACCACAACATTGGGTTTATTTTTACAAAACAATACAAAAATAACCGATTGGATGAATCTGGAAACAGGGTTACGGACAGACTATGTTACTGACTACGGATTTGCTGTTTTGCCTCGTGTTTCTTCGTATTTTAAGATTACGGATAAATTTTCGTCCCGTGTTGGTGGAGGATTCGGATATAAGACACCTACTATATTTTCAGAAGATAGTGAACGCATCCAATTTCAGAATGTGTTACCAATCAATGATGATAGGAACAAGCTGGAAAGAAGCTATGGAGCTAATGTCGATTTTACTTATAAGACTGGATTATTTGACGACCAAGTATATTTGACTGTAAACCAACTATTCTTTTATACTTACTTGAGAAATCCGTTAGAGTTGCAAGCCGTAGATAACAATTATTGGCAGTTTAATAATATAGATGGTCATGTAAATAGTAAAGGGGCTGAAACCAATATGAAAATAAAGTATAGAGATTTCGGATTGTTTCTTGGATATACCTATACTGATGCCAAGGTCAAAGATGGGGGCAGAAGTTATCAGAAAACCTTAACTCCAAAACATAAGATTAATTCCGTCCTAATGTATGAAGTAGAAGACAAATGGAAAATTGGATTGGAAGGCTATTATACGTCAAAGCAAAATTTGAATGATGGGAAAACAGGGAAAGATTACCTTATCTTAGGTTTGATGATGCAGCGTATTTGGGAGAGATTTTCAATATATGCCAATTTTGAGAATTTTACCGACAGACGACAAACGAGATTTGATAGTATTTATATAGGGTCAATGACTAATCCTCAATTTAGAGACATCTACGCACCATTAGACGGTTTCGTAATGAATGCAGGTATTATAATCAAGCTGTAGAGTGCAAAACTAATTTGCCTGAATGAAAAATCTCATTTAGATGAAATTCTATAAACAAGAAACAGGCTTCGAGTTTATTTCGAAGCCTGTTTTTGATTGCTTATAACGTTTTGTATTAGTTGAGCATTGCATTTTGTACCGACAATAGAGGCATTGTTGTTACTTCCGGTTTGATGGATTTATCAATTACCCACTTACGAAAGATATTCGCTTTGACTGATTGTACCCGAAAAGCAATAGCAATTATCATATCCAGACCGTAATAATCGGATACGATTTTAGCTCCTTCAACTGTTCCTCTCATCGACTGATCTCCCGAACAAATACCTAACGCTTCGACAGAACGAATATTCTTCTTTGCCGCTTGATTGAAGATTTCAAAAAGTTCGGCGATCTCTGTAATATTCATTCTCACATTTCTTGAAACATGTACTGCTCCATTATCGCTTATCTTTATTTTTGTATTTCTCATAGCTCTATTGGTTGAGATGCTTTATTACTAATTGCTTTTCGTCGTTCCATTAGCTTGTCCATATCCTCCGATATTTTATCATCGGTCACTTTCGAATAAATTTGTGTACTCGAAATATTGGTATGCCCCATCATTTTGCTAATACTCTCAATCGGAATACCAGCCGAGAGCATAAGCGTTCCGAACGAATGTCGGCTCATATGGTAGCTGAGATTCTCCTTGATGCCTAAAGCAAAGCCTATTTCATGAACTTCAAACCATATCTGGTCTCGGCTTGGTAATGGGAAAATAGGAGCAGTATTATCCGTTGTATTGTAAAGCATCAAGATTTGTTCTGCTATTGGATGCAGTGGGATAAATGCTTCAACTTTTGTTTTAGTTCTACTACTTCGGATATATAATCTACCTTCTGCTGTTTTACCAATGTTTTGAGGATAGAGGTTATGTACGTCAACAAAAGCAAGTCCGGTAAAGGCTGAAAAGATAAACGCTCTGCGAGCCAACTCTTGCCGTTCGTAGGGCATTGGAGTATCCATAATCTTTTTCAACTCATTTCGGGTAATATGCCGTAATTTAGGAGGATTTTTTTTCTCATACTCCACATCCTCAATCGGACTACTTCTTAACACTTCCTGATCAACGGCAATATAAACTAGCCTATTCAGCCAACATAGACAGTGATTCACATGGGTTGTCGCATAGCCTAAATCTTTTTTTAGAAAACTTTTGAACGATTCACCAAACTCTTCCGTAATATCTGAAAAGGCAATATCATCCATCCCCCGTGAAAGAACAAAATCACGCAGATTGCTCTGGGTTGTTTTTGATTGTCGGTAGGTGGATGTTGAATTAATCTCCAGAGAACGTTTTCTCAGCCGTTCACGCTCTACTTCCCCCGCTTGTAAAAGAAAGGTGGACACACTATTTACTCCTAAAATTATATTTTTGAGTAATTCTGCACTGACAACTCCTTGTTCTTTAAGAGTCTCTTCATAGGTCTGTTCGATACGTTCCCGAAGTGTATCCAATTTATGATTGGTCGCTCCGTCTTTTACCTTTCCTTTTTTGCTGTTCCAATCGTTCGGTTCACAATAAATCCCTGTTGTAAGAACTGTCTGTTTATTATCAACCGTGATACGGCACAGAATAGGGGTAGTGCCGTCGGATTTTATTTTACTGTGGTTGATGTAGAATAATATTTTAAATGTACTTCGCATAATCGTTGATGTTATAGGGCTAATACTAAATCTTTTGTTGTCTCAATATACTTATCCATATCCTCAAAGAGCTTTTTAGGGGTCACACGGGCATAAATTTGCGTTGTTTTTATGTCGCTGTGACCGAGCATCTTTGATACCGTTTCGATGGGTACACCTGCTTCGAGCGTAATCAGACTGGCAAACGAATGACGGCTCATGTGATAGTGGAGACGACCTTTGACACCTGCAAGAATCCGTATGCCTTGCATATTTCTTTTAATCGTACCATTGTGTATCATTGGAAACAAAGTTTCTCTGTTATCGTCGCGATATTTATCAATTAGAGCAATGGCTTCTGGTAACAATTTGATACGGGCAAGTTGTCCGTTTTTGCCCCGCTTGTATTTGAGCCACCATGCCCCATCATCATCCGTTGATAAATCATCTTTGGTGACGGATACCGTATCAATGTAGGCAGTGCCCGTGTAGCAGGAAAACAGAAACATATCGCGTGTAATAATATGTGATCGGCGACGTTCAGGTATTTCTAAATCCCGAATTTTCTCAAAATCTTCCCGACTTAGGGTTTTAGGGGTACTTTCTTTTTGTTTGGGTAGCTTGTAATAAGCAAAATAGTTTTTATCCGAGTTACCTTCTTTGAAAGCGATCTTGCAAACTTTCTTTAGGATTGCCAAATAGTGTCGTAAGGTATCAAGTGCAAGTCCTTTATCGTCCAATACAAAAGATTGGAAGTCTCGGATAAACTGTTCGCTTAACTGACCGAAAGCCAAATCGGAAGCATTAAACTTTTCCTTGATAAATTCTGCTACAACTCGTTTGGTATAGAGATGATTGGGAAGTGTTCTGGGAGAACGATCAACACCAATACGCTCTTTAACGCTTTCGATATGTTTATCGAATTGTTGTAGCAAAGTTGTTTGAGCAGACATTGCCCCTTGAAATAAGTTCTTGATGGCTTGGGCATCGAAAGGTTGTTTCCGGTCAATGAGTGTGTCGTAGGCTTCGTTGATGGAAAGCATCAACTTATCCAACTGAGCGTTGGTCGTTATGGCTTCTTTACTTTTTCCATTCAACCGACTTTCACGCGGATTCCATAGCGAAAATGTACAAGAAAGTTTACAACTGAATTGTACCATCGACTTACCGAAAGTGATACGTCCCATTATCGGAGTTTTACCCGATTTGTCGGGACTACTCTTTTTGAGGTAGAGTAATACCTTGAATTTTTCTGTTTTCATACACTTATATTTTTATTATCCTTTGCCGTTGTTTTGCAACGGCAAAGTTACTTGTTATATAAGTGCTCTTTAGTGCGTAATTATAAGCAAATCAGAACATAAGGAGTTCATTTATTCGCATCTTGTTACCTGTTTTCATTTAGTAACTGAGTGGTTAACGACTTGGTAACTGAAGTATGTCTAAGATTTGCTTAGATTCCAATTTTACGAACTTCCTAAATCTAAGAAAATATGCTAATTTAAAGACTGTTACCTATTGAAGTATTGCGATTTGCGTATATCCCTTTTCTTGTGTTTTTTTCACACAGCCCGGCACACATTTGCAAGTACAACTACCCTCGCAAAAGGAGTCTCTATTGAGGCAGTTTCAAAAATGTTAGGGCATACAAACATTAAGACCACTCAGATATATGCACGAGTAACCGAGAATATGATTAGCAATGAAATGCATAAGTTAACATTACAAAATAAGTAATTATGGAAACAGGATATATAAAGTTCGAAGATATAGATACCAATAAGCCGGTTGTTGAAGTAAAAATCGTTGATGGCACAGTTTGGCTGACAATAAATGAAATAGCCGATCTGTTTGGCACATATACACTTACAATCAATAAGCATCTCAAAGCGATATTTAAAGAAGGCTTATTGAGAGAAACGGATGTGATAAAAGAATACAGATATACCCGAAATGAGAAAGAAGAATATATTTGCACCTACTATAATCTAGAGGTTATTATTTTCTTGAGTTTTCGTATTCAATCCTTATATACCAAAGCCTTTCGGGAATGGATCTTGAATGCTTTCTGTGAATATAGAAAAAAAGCAACAGAGCCAGAGGTAATTATATTGTTTAACACAAATACAAGAAAGTCCACTCTTAATATACCTAACTGATATGGAACTACAAATTATTCAGAACAAGATATTTGAAATAAGGGGTATTCGTATTATGCTTGACTTTGATCTGGCTGAACTATATCAGGTAGAAACTAAAAATCTGAAAAGAGCAGTCAAACGGAATATTGAAAGATTCCCCGACGATTTTATGTTTGAATTAACAGCCAATGAATGGGAAATCTTGAGGTGCAATTTTGGCACCTCAAGTTGGGGAGGAACACGGTATATGCCTTTTGCTTTTACAGAACAGGGTATAGCTCAATTATCCAGCGTACTAAACAGTCCTTTGGCTATTCAGGTAAATATCTCGATAATCAGAGCCTTCGTTACATTAAGAAAATACGCTTTAGGTTATGCAGAACTTAACCTAAAGTTAGAAACATTTATGCTCGAAACTAATATGCAATTTAATGAGATATACCAAGCTCTGACAGAGTTGGCCAGTACCAGAGAACAGGGTGATAAACCTCGAAAACGTGTGGGATATATACAAAATGAAGAAGAGGAGCAATAGCTCCTCTTTCTTATTTCTTAGACTCTTCGATAGATACTTTATGCTTCCACCCGGATTTACACGTTGTTACTATTTGAACTGTGTTATGCTCAATAAACTTTTTATTAGTTCTACTCAGTGTCCATCTATCATAACAAAACTAGCCCAAAAATATGAATCGCTACCTTTATACTCTTTATTTCTTATCGTAAAGACTTTATCCTTTAATTCATTCTTTGCCATATCGAAGGCCGCCGATTTATTATGCCCGGCATTCAGAGCTTTATAAAATTCCGACATCATCACCTGAGTGGCTTCATCGTTGACATTCCACAGACTAACCAGCAAGGTGTTTACGCCTGCATTTTTTAATGCCCGCTGCAATCCGAAGACTCCATCGTGGGTAGTTGCTCCTAATCCAGTCTGGCAGGCAGAGAGTACTACCAGGTCTGTGCCTCTTAGATCCATTTCTGTAATTTCCTTTGCAGTCAATATGCCGTTGTCGATATTTACAGGAAAAGAGCCCGAATTTAACCAATAGTTATTTGCCCCTGAAAAAACAAGACCTGATCTGTATAAAGATTCGGATAGTCTCTTGCTGCGATAATCCTGTCCGAATGTCAGCTTCAACTCATTTTTGTTCTCTTTTTCAGGGATGAAGAACCCATGTGTAGCTATATGGATTATCTGCGTTTGTTTACCTGATAGTTGCTTGAAGGTTTCTTCCAACGCTTCCTCACCTGTACGGAATGTAATATCAAATCCCGTGTCTTTGAGTCGAGACTGTACACTTTCGGCTTCTAGCCGTGTCCCATTCAGATACCTCCATGCTGCAAATTTTATATCTTCAGGCAGCGATAAATAATCCGGAGTCCCTCTTGTATGTGTAACCTCTGCGAGGTACTCCATCGCTTCGGTATTTGTATTGTAATCGATTCCTCCATATATTGCAGCAGTCTTATTCAGGGGAGCATCTTTTCTTAAGGCCAGTTCTCTGGTAGATGAAACTCGGCGCATATTGCACATTTCGGAAAGCCGTACATTGTTTTGTGCCGTGAGGTTTTCAATAGCTATCTGGTGCAGAAGACCATCACAAGAGAAGTAGATATTGTTTTTCATATAGAAGTCGTCATGCAGTCTGCTCCATACCATATCATATAGCCTATGGTCGCTGTAAAGGGCATTCAGGTCTTCCATATTTCCTGTACTAAGTATTTCTTCCAATGTCTTATCATTTACAGTCAGGTTCAGGAGCTCTTTTTCAGTAAACAATGAAAAATACATGGGATTTTTCCATCCTTTACAATACATTACAGCCCCGTATATGCTTTCGTTATGTGCTCCTCCATCGCCCCTGACAAACTCAATGACAATATCATTGTCCGATTCCAGATTATTAAATACATCATTATGGTCTATTTTCAGATATGAGGTGTAATCTCCAAACTCTTTTGACTGTGCCAGCAGTTTTTTTTCCAAACTTTGAAGCCGGGACTCTAAAAGTTCAGGATTTTCACGTTGGTTTAGTGGTAATGTATATATCTTGTCTAGCTGGCTTTTCAGTTCCTTGTAGTCTTTGTAGTCTTTCAATAATTGTGTATTATTCGAGTTTGTTATTATTTTCTCAAATTCGATTGTCGAATTCAGCAATATACCTTTCGAGAATAAAGCAATATCGTACAACAGATCGGCATAAGTATCGGAATGCAAATTTTCTTGAGCCATACCATTTGCTACGGCATATACGGCATCCAGAGAAGAGCGTATTCGTCCCCACAAAAATTCTCTTTCTTGTTCGGTAAGATAAAGGAACTGTGTTTGTACATTTTTCTTTATCCCGTTCACTAAGTGTTCTACAGCCGTTATAGCCATTTTATAATTTTTGTTGCCACAGCTCGCTAACGCCAGGATCTCATAAGCCGATAGTACAGAGTGATAATCACTTCCATAAATTCGGTTTAAACCATCGACCGCCATTTCAGCCAGATTCGATGCCTCTTTATGATTATCCATAGCATACGATACAATAGCCATATCTGACATAAAATCGTAAAATGCAGCATCATTTCTTAACCGCTCTGCATCAGTTTTTGACATTCCACTGTAATATTGGGCTAATTCGTCATATACTTGCACAAAGCCCGGATTCTCTGCACCAATATATGCCTCCGCTAAGTTATTTAGAGCTTTATAATATGCCGGAGTATTGTACAGTTCTGTTTTCTTATATATCTCCACTGCTTTTTTTGCATGTTCCAATCCTTCAATCTCCCGTCCTGTTTTCTGGTAAACTTTACCCAAGGACATTAAAATATCTGCATATTCGCTGTGTTGTTTCCCGTAAACTTTTTGGGCTATATCTTCTGCTTCAATAACCGGTTTCAGCGCTTTTTCATAATCGGAACGATTAAGATAGGTAATAGCCTCATCGTTCAGTATTTTCAGATACATTCCACTTTCTCTACCAACTGTATTCTTTATAATTTGTTTGCTTTCTAAAGTCAGTTCAATAGCTTTTTCTTCATCGTTTCTCACAGAATATATTCCCGACAGGTTGAACAATGCAAGTGCATAATTATCTGAGTTCTTCATCCCTGCATTTTCATATATCTTCAATGCTCTTCGGTAGTATTCTTCCGCCTTTTCGAAATCATTCAGATCGCGATTGATCACCCCTAATGTATTCAAAATTCCGGCAGTGTGTCTTCCAGAAGGTTTTTCGAGCTGTTCGGATATTTCCAGAGCCTGCAATGTATTTTTCTTTGCTTCCAGCAATAATCCTTCTTCCCGTTGCATATTCCCTATACTTTGCAAAATAAGTGCATAAGATATATATGCATCGCCCTTTAATAACTGTGCATATCCGGCTGCTTTTTTATAATAATCATATGCTTCCGAAGTCCTGTCCAGGTGCGACAAAAATTCACCACCTATTGTATATATTGTAGCCTTTATATCCCTGACTATACCATCTGTCTCGTCTTTATCTTCGGCAGACATATCCCCCAGGATTTCTTTCGGGAAACCGATGAAATCTATATCTTTTATTAGCTGATTAATAATCGTCAATCCTTCGGCGTCAAGCGACAGATCTCTATATATTCTTGCTTTCAGTAACAATATAGAAGATCCTAGTATATTGCCTCTGCTCAATTTACCATTCATGAATTTTTCGGTCTCTGCAACCTTGCCCAAAGCCTCCTGGTAATTTCCTTGGCTGTATATTTGCTGAATTTCGCTATTCAGCGTTATTACTTGCTCCAATATTTCAGGATTATTTAAATTAGTATTCTGAGCAATGGCTGTAAATGAGAAAAGAGTAAACAAAAGATAAATGCAACCTCTTAGTACTACATTGTTACAAATCATAATTTTCAGGTGTTAGATTATTCACTAATAACAAAAATATGTAAAAAATAAATAAATTACTATATTTACATTTCAGAGAAACACATATTCTGTTATCCCTATTTGCTCCATATGATAAAAAAACTGCTAAAAACCATTTATTCCTTTTATAAATTACGATTTATACATACCACTATACATGCTATTGTAGCTACAGCATTAATTTATTTATTGGCCAATTTTATTTTCTATATTCCCTTGTCTCTCGATTATTTCGCTCCTATTCAGAAGTCCAATGATTTCCAACTGTCGGATGTTTTCAGTGCAATAAGAGGCAAAAGCAAGATTATAAACTTAAATGAGGAAATAGTTATAGTAAGCACCGATGACTGTGTCGACAGAGGCGAAATTGCAGAAGTTATTGCTATGGTAAACAGTTGCAACCCGAAAGTCATAGGCTTGGATATTATATTTAAAGAAGCTATTGAAATGGAAAATGACACAAAACTGATTGAAGCCATATCCGATTGTTCCAATATAGTGTTAGCCTGCCAACTGAAAGAATATGATAAAGTAAATAAACGGTATGAACAAAAGGTTAATAATTTCTTCTCACATTATTTATCACACCTGACAGAGGCCAGCATAAATATAAACAGCAGTGCCGAATATCATTCTATTGTACGTGACTTTTCCACATCCATTGTTTATAACGAAGATACTATCAGTACATTTTCCACTGTAATAGCAAATCTGTATAATAATGACTTATACAATGAATTCAGGAAAAAAGAGAAAGAGACAAACCTTATTAATTTTGGAGCTGATGAGTTCAGGAGAATCAAAGGTAGCGACGTCCTCGAGAATAAAGATCTCTTGTCGGGTAAAGTTGTTATAATAGGAGATGTAGACAGCCCGGGTGATCAGCATAACACGCCCGTAAATATTAGTATGAGCGGATGTATTATTCATGCTCATATTTTATCCACTATCCTTAGGAATAAGCATATCGATATTGTTGACGAAAAGGTTAATGTATATATTGCAGTCGTCGTTTGTTTCATTTTTGTTTTTATTTCTCAAATCGTCAAAAAGCAATGGAGTAACCTGAGTGAACTAATAATACGTGTTATCCAGTTTCTCTTATTAGCCGCTTTCTTCGTTGGAGGTTATTATCTGTTCGTCAATTCTAACTTGTACTGGAGTTTTGCTTTCCTGCTTATAATGCTGGGGCTTACAACTTTGGTTTTCGATATCTATTTCGGAGCAGTAAATGCCATAGAGGGGCGTTTAAATGAAAAAAATAAAAAATAACATAAATTGTAATTATTATGAAGCGATTTATACTTTTAGTTCCATTTCTTGTGACTTGTCTTTTCATCCTTGCACAAGGGACTCAGTATACAGTGTATGACGTAAAGAATGTAGCACTCGTGCCAAATAATAAAGCGCTGAAAGCCAATGATAAATTGAATTCAAAACAAAAACTGAAGGTAATAAAGGGCTCCTTCATTAAACTGCTCGATACTAAAACAAAGAAAATATACATGGAAGATAAAGAAGGTGAATACACGGTCTTCTCCATTATATACAATGCCGAGAAAAAACAGAATAAGAGAATATCCGAAATTAGCGGATATGTTCTCGAACAGGTAAAGAAGAGCAATAGTAGCCAACAGATATCATACAGTGCTATCGGAGGAGCATATAGGGGGACAGATGTAACAGACCTGAACGATTCCATATATTATACACTAAGGCAGGAAATAAAAAAATTGCCAACCATGAATAAAAACGCATTAGGGAATGTTTTTCTTGAATTGATAGATGTAAATACAAATCAGCAACTCAATAAAAACAAAGGGACGGAATTCTTCTACCGTATAACCAATAATTCTGATAAGGTTATATTTTTCAATTTGTTACAGTTAAGGAAAGATACAAAACCAAAGGTTTGTTTCAATATTGGCTATGACTACAATACACCCTATCTGGTAATAGATAGGAATAGTGTGTGCAACCTCAATGAATTTATTTTTCTCTATGAAAAAAACAACAAATTTCTTTTATTCTGGTATCCTCACGCTTTCGACTCCAAATTTTTAGAGACGCAATTTGATATGAATACTAAACCAAAAGTAAACGAAGGGGTTCAGATCGGTACTTTTTTAGATTGATACATATAACATAAAAATAAGGAGAGCGATAATGTATTCGCTCTCCTATTTTCTTAACTGCTCAATATCCTCTATTTCTTAATAAAGGAATCCGGATATTTCACATTATATAGAATATTATTATCGCTGGAATGAATCCAGGTATTAAATATCCGCTCATTATCTGTTAGTTCAATAACCCTTGCCCCATATCCCAGGCTGGTATAAGTTGTCTTACTTCCTGAAAAACGGCCGTATGCAAGGCAAATTCCATTCAGGTATCCAATGTAATCGTTGTCATGATCGTGTCCTGTAAATGTACCCATTACATCTCCACCTTCAACCATTGCCGCAAACATTCCGGTATTTATAATCCCGGGGCACTCTTTCTCTGTTCTATTGCCAAATACAGGAGCATTCTTTACATAGTTCTTGGTCGTATCAGGCAATAGCGTATATTCCTGTAAAGGGATATGAAAAAATGCCAGAGCCGGATATGGCTTGCCATTGTTTTCTCTCGTAAAGAAGGCGCTGTTGTTTCTATACCATTCTACCTGATCAAAGCCGAACCAGTTATATCCTTTTTGTTCTCCTACCCTATTATATGCGTTCGAATCCATAAAATAAAGTATTGCCCCTGTCTTGCCTTGGGTATTCTTTATCTCAAGAACATAGTTACCCTCCCCGGTTAAGTAGGCAGGCCCTGTCTGCGCATAGCAGTATGGTTTGCGAATCACATAATCCATTATTTGCCGGCGCGTCCAGTCGTGCTCATCGTCATGATTGCCCAATATGATTGCATATGGGATTTTTTTACTGATAACGGGAGCCAGAACCTCATCCCAACCGTTCTTTGCAGGAGTATCTGTAACAATATCACCTGTAAATGCTACAAGATCAGGCTTCTCATTATCAAGTACCTCCTTCATCATTCTGATAGACTTTGCAGATTCTTCAGATCCGCATTTATAATGTATATCGGTGAACTGTACAATTTTGAATTTTCCATTTTCATTAAAATGTAGCTTCTCCTGAGCATAAGCACTCGTCATACATATAAACACTAATAATATAGATATTATTTTTTTCATCGATTCAATATTTATTTTAGCCACCAGGTTTTTTGATTTATTTTATCATTGCCGTTTCCGAATTGTCTTGTTATAGCTGCTGATACGTTGTCTGCATTGTAGTTATATTCCGATTGCGGATATATCCAGCGATAAGGAATTTCCACACCTTTTATGCGATGAAATTCAGGATAACCGGTCCGTAAGTTTTCATAGAAAGGAGTCCATCCTCCCTGAAAGAAACTCTGAAAGTACTTTTGCAATACGATAGCTTGTATTTTCTCGTCATTTGTCGATTTTGTAGAGAAATTGTTCGTTGGATTAGTCAGGTAGCTGTTTACTATATCTTCGCTGACATAGGCGCTTAACCCTTTGGCATACGATTCATAAAACTTAAATGATGATTTTATACCATTGTTGTAATATGTTGCCGCATCGCCGGATATCCAGCCTCTGACACAGGCCTCTGATAAGATAAACTGTAATTCTGCATATCCTAACAAGATCGAAGGCTCATTGGTCGGATCCTGATAGAAGCGTTCCAACACTTTTGAAACTTTTCCTTTTGTCGCCTTCTCATTCACTGTGCCATATGCTGCTGCCGGATCTCCGCCTTCGTAAGCAGTAAAGTCATCGATAGCTTTTCCGGCTTCCTTAGCTTCTTTCGTTTGAGTACAAAACAAGAATAAGCGAGGATCTTTGTGATCCTGAAGCCGTTTGATAAATGTAGAGTCAATATACATTCCCGAACCGAAAGAACTTGAATTGAATTCAGGATAACGGTTGTCAGCCTGATCCAAATACACTAATTGCCCGTTATCCTGGTTACTACTCATTAGAGGTTCACTTTGAACAATTGAAGCAAATTTACTCTTAACATTCAGGTCTGTATCGCTTTCCTTATGAGATAAGGATAATAAAACTTTCAGGCGGAACGAGTTTATCAGGCGTTGCCATTTGTCTGTATCTCCATTATAAATGATATCTCCCTTAATTGTAGCTTTCTCATTTTCAATAATGGTATTGGCCTCCTCCAGTTCGTTGAGGATACCTGTTATCACATCCTTCTGGCTATCATATACAGGCGCAAATATATTATCTGATTCGCCCTTTAGTGCTTCCGAATAAGGTATGTCTCCAAACCGGAGAGTCATGTTGTAGAAATAATATGCTCTAAAGAACTTTCCTAAAGCAATATAGCTGTTCTCGTTTATCTTTTGGGCTTCCTCCATCATCTTACTGATGTCTTTCATCTTTGTATATGAGTAATCTCCCCTATTCCATTTATAGTATTGATAGCTATTCTCGCCATCTGTCTGTACGAGCATTTTATCGGCATAAAGAGGCGATGTTCCCAGAAACTCCCTGAAAGCAGTCCATTGTATCTGGGTAAGCAAAAGCTGAGGATGAGTTTCTGTCGGATTGTTCGGGTCCTTGTTTAGTTCTTCCAGATCATTGCATGAAGTCATACAAACCAGAATGGTAAAAATAAAAAATATAATCTTTTTCATAAAATACGTTCTTATTTACAGGATAAATACTTCGATTAAAATCTCATTGTTGCAGAAAATCCGATATATCTTGACGAAGGATCTTGCAGATTGTCATCATTACCATAATCAGGATCTACGTATGGTATCTTTTTCCACATCAACAGATTGTAACCATACAATGAGACATCTAATGATTTGATTTGCCCCAGATCAATTATTTTCTTCAGATCGTAACCAATAGACAACCTTCTCAATTTGAAATAAGAGCGATCGAATACATTCGCGAATGTTTTATCATCCGAATCCAGTACCTGAGCCTGATAGGGATAAATCTGACTCCATGTCTGCCAACTCACAACCGTAGTATTAGGCGCATAAGTACGTGTATCAGATACAACTGCACCATTCACATCCCGTGTAAGCTCTCCTCCCGTAACATTGACTCCCTTAGGTACATATATAGCATGTCCGGCTTCATATTCCGCATCTCTGTATGTAGTTGATTTCGGATGTTTTCCTCCCCACCACATCTTTTCGGTAGTAACGGATCTTATCAGGCCGCCCCATGCTCCATCTATATCGATCTCAACTTTGAAATCTTTTATATTAAACTTATTCTGGAAACCTAAACGCCATGAAGGATCAAGGTGTCCAAGTTTTTTCTGATATGCATCTTTTATCGGTAGTCCGCTATTTGGGTCAATGATTAGTTGTCCGTCAGCAGAAGTTTGCCATACAGTAGCATAATATGCATCTGCTCTGTCACCTTTACTTAATGCATTATACTTACTTTGTCCACCATAAATATCGGTGAGGCGTCTGACATACCGACTCCAGTTTACGGCTACATCCCAAGAGAAATCTTTTGTGACAATCGGTTTTGCTCCCAGGATTATCTCCACTCCATTTGTATTATACACATTCCCGTTTACCTTTCTTGAGGTAAATCCGGATGCTTCCGATACATTCAGATTGATGATTTGATTCTCATCTTTGATGTGATAATAAGTAGCATCCAATGTTATCCTGTTCTTTATAAAAGCTGTTGACAAACCGAACTCATAGGAAGTCGACTTTTCCGGTTTAATATTTGGATTGACCAAACTGCCGGGATAAGTTACGGATGGAGTTGAGCCATAAGTCACACCTTTTTGGTATGTCGCATATATACTGTACGGATCGAGGTCACTCGATACCTGTGCCCATGATCCGTAAAGCTTTAAATAGTCTATTACTTTAGGCATTTTCACATACTGCGATACAAGGGTACTTAGCGAAACTGAGGGATAAAAATAGGAATTCTCCGAAGATGGTAAGGTCGAGGACCAGTCGTTACGGGCTGTAAAGTTTAAGAATACAGCATCATAAAAGTCTATATTGGCAGAACCGTATATACTATGTACTTCCCTTTTGCGAAGCACATTTGTAGCATTTGTCGGCCCTTGCGAATTACCCATATTGTATAATCCGGGTACAATGAGCCCGTCTGTGGATTGATATTCTTCCCTGTAATTGGTATTTAATATTGAAGCTCCGACATTTGCCGTCAAATTAATTTTACTTGTTAGAGGTTGAAAATAAGAAGCTAAAACATCGGCGTCTATATTCCGTTGATTTCGATTCCATATCTTTAAATCGCCAACACGTGAATCTCCATAGTTCATATAAGACTTCGGAGTTTGAAGGTCTTCATATGTCCCTATTTGGTGCATCGCGGCACGTCCCTGTATTCCTAGATTAGGAAGTATCTGCCAGTTGAGTCTCAACTTACCATCCAGTATGTCCTGATCCCTCTTTTGTTGCAATTCTTCTGTTGCAAAGTATGGGTTATTATACCAGGCATAGTTGTAATTGGCTTGTCTATAACCTTCCAGTCCGGGAACCCATTGGTATTTCTGAAGTTCTTTCCCATTCACATCATTACCCATCCAGAGCAATATTGTGTACATATGATTTTTAGGCCCATACCCATATCGCGGATAATTAGGGGAGTATACCTTATTATAGGCTAATGACGCATCGAGTTGGATATTATTGCTAATATCGAATGATGAGTTGAAACTCAATCCGGTTGTCTGGAGCGAAGTGTTAGGCACCTGCCCTTTTTGGTAGGCATATTTCCCTGATGCATAATAGCGGGCTTTAGCCCCTTTGTATGACACGGAGAAATTATTATTTGTAACGACACCTGTACCTAAAAAATCTTCAAGATTATCGTGTGATACCCAATCAATAGGAACACGTTCGTACAATGATTTATTATCATAAATTGTACCGGAAACATTTCCGTACCATTCAATAACCTCTCCCGTTTGTTTATTCCGGATCGGGCTGTTCCACTGGGCAATTTTCTGTCCTGTATTCAATTTTGGTCCCCAGGTCATATCTCCGTCCGAAATACCGCCATCGGCTCCGTCCCAAAATTCGTATTTACCATTAGAACCGCTACCATACGTTTTCTGAGATTCGGGATATACTGTAAAACCGGCAGTAATCATATTACTTGTGCTGACGGTAATTTCCAGTCCGTCCTTTTTTGCAGATTTACTCGTGATAAGTATAGCTCCGTTTTTACCACGGGAACCGTACAAAGCGGAAGCCGTCGGGCCTTTCAGTACGTTTACGCTTTCTATATTCTCGCTTCCAAGATCATAAAAATCTGTTTCAACAGGAATACCATCCAATACGATTAAGGGATTTTTTCCTCTGAGAGAGAATGATGGAGCTTGAAACAGTCCGGTCGGATTAGTTACAGTTAGTCCGGCAATTTGTCCCGACAAGGCGCTACCCACATTCATAGTCTGAGACTCGCTGAGTGCCTCATTATTTATCTGTTGAGTCGTGTATCCGAGTTTTTTCTTCTGTTGTTTAATCCCGATAGCTGTTACAACAACTTCATCAAGATTTTGCGATTCTTCAGACATTACAACGTCTATGATAGTCCTGTTGTCAACTTTCACTTCCTGAGAAACAAACCCCATGTAAGAGAAAACCAGGGTTTCGTCGCCGGTAGCTTTTATTTCATAGTTACCGTCAAAATCGGTAATGACACCCCTTGTAGTATTTTTAATACTAATATTTACTCCAATGAGTGTTTCTCCTTTCTTATCTTTTACAGATCCTTTAACAGTTTGGGCATGTACCATCCCCGGGAGTAGTAAGAATACTACCCCAAATAGCGCAAGTAATGTTTTCATTTATTGGTTTTTAAGTCAAATTATTTGATACTTAGTAGATGTTGTTTATTTTCACCTGATTGAATATACTGATTTGGTCTTCTATGTTTTTCTTATTTTGGTCCAGAGCATCCTCAAAAGCCTCGGAGTCAGCTTCGTTTACAATCGTTAGGCTGACTTCTAAAATGTGAGTGAAGTCGTTAGTAGCTTTCTCCAAAGCAATATTTCCTTTCTTCACTTCTTTTTTCAAATGCTTTTCTATTTTGCGGGTTGTATTATAAATGTTGGGCTTCTTAATTATTGTCCGTCTCATCGGATCTCCGGGTACAACCTCTTCCTGAGTCACATAATATTCTTCCATCAGGACTTTGAGACATGCGACTTTAGAACCGAATTCATGCTCTTCTGCTTTCTGGATAGTATTGTTATCAAATGTAGATGGTACCGAGGAATCGAACTCCCACACATATGTCTTATTTCTCGCATCATCATCTTTTACTGTTTTTGCAGTAATTATATCCGCTTTATTTTCACTTTCACTGCCACGATGATTACTTGCATAATAGTTCTGAGCCGAAATATTAAGTATTATTCCGAGCATTATGATAAATAGAGATAACCGATTAATTGTTTTCATACATTTTATGCTATTTTAAATTTATTGCACAAATGTAGAGTGTCAATATTTCGCACTAATTAATACGATGTGACATTGCGGTTAATTAACTATTGAGTAAGTTGAAAGACAAAAACGCATATGACTGATAATAAGTATATTGAGTTATCTGCAAATTCAAGATTTAATATTAATGAAGCGGACGCTTCAAAAAAGGAGAAGTAAAATACTGTTTTGTAATAGATGTGAATTGAGGGAAAATTGTTAGGGAGGGAATGTATAAAGGTACAAAGTAGTAGAAGGCAGCCTGGATAATTTATGTCAAAAACGTACTGTCTGGTAGTCTTTAATAATATAGAAGTATTTAAAAATCTCTTTTCAGTTTATTAAATGATATTTGTAAAACTTTCTCTATGTAACGGGAGCTTTCCAATATATGATTTGAATAAATTCCATTCTTTTTGTATGCCAGCATATGATCCCTCAATATCTGCATATGGCTTGATACACCTAATGTGGAAGCCCCTCCGGTACGCATTGTCACACAATCTAGCGGCACATATTTTATCTGAATCCTATTCACAAAGATCAACCGAAGGAGATTTTCAAAATCTGCACCGATTTTAAAGGTACAATCAAAAGTACCATGTCTGTCATACACCGATTTTCTACAATAGAATGAAGGGTGAGCTGGCATCCATCCCATCCGCATCTTCCATCTCCGGAAACCTGCAGATGAATAGTAGCGTACGCATTTATCCAGACGATTATGCTTCACATAATGAATATCTCCATACACTGCATCCACATTTGATAACCTGAGTTCTCTGATAAGAATGTCGAGAATCCTGTCAGATGTATAGAAATCATCACTATTAAGGATGCCTACCACATCGCCCGTAGCCATTGCTATGCCTTTGTTCATCGCATCATATATGCCATTATCGGATTCACTAATCCACTGCATTCTGCCAGCAAATCGGGGCTCATATTCTTTGACGATACCCATTGTGTTGTCCTTTGATGCCCCGTCAACAATAATGTATTGAATATTCCGGTAAGTCTGAGACAAGACACTTTCAATAGTATCCCTTATTGTTGTTTCACTATTGTAAGTGACTGTTATAATTGATATTAACATATTAAGCTTATAACTTCAACAGTAAATATAAGATATAGCGGGACCTTTACTATATCGAGTTCTATAATATTCAGCGCTTTCTTATGGAAATATGATATTTGTCCGCTAATAAATTGCAAATTTTCTCTTTGTCCATTCCACATTTCTTCTTTATTTCATATATATTGGCATCAACTAATGTCCGATACCACCACCCCTGAATAAAGGTGAAGATAAAGCCCTCCTTACCCTCTCGCCATGCACCCCTGATAATATAGCGATACATGAAGTAAGTGAAGGATCGCCAGAACAGTGGTTGACAAGCATATTTGAGTTTTTTTTGCCGTTTTTCCAACGTTTGCTCACTAAGTCCATTGGTTGTACCTTCACTGGTAAAACCAGACAGATTATATTCCAGATCAAGCATTTCGGCAGCCTCACGTATTGCATAATTTACATGCTTGTGGCAAAACCATGATATATCATTGAGGTTATGATCGCAGAAATCATTCTCGTATTCCTGCGTTCGTCCTTCTGAAATCCTGAGGTGTTCATCCATCAGTCGCTGCTCACATACCGCCTTTCCTTTGCGAAACATTCTGAGCATTTTTACCGGATAAATGCCTCGCTTCATCCATCGCCCCATGAAAATATGCCGGCGATTGAACACAATACCGGTAACATCCTGTGTTACAAGGGGGATTTTATTTTGCAGTTCTTCAATTAGTTCAGGTAAAAGATATTCATCGGCATCTAACCGTAGAACCCACTCTGTGTCAATGGAAAGATGTTTCAAAGCCCAATTAAATTGTGCCGCCTGATTACCCGGCCATTGCTTTTCCACTACTTCAGCTCCAAGCGAACGGGCTATTTCTTGCGTTCTGTCTGTAGAAAAACAGTCCACTACATATATTTTCCGGGCTAATTGATTTACACACTCCAAGCACCGTTTGATGTGCAATTGTTCGTCTTTGGTAAGAATAATAACCGTAAGGTCAAGCATCTTGTATAACTCTTCTTTTTATGAATTTAGCTGGATTACCACCGACTACTGTCCATGGTTCCACATCCCTGAATACGGCGGCACAGGCACCCACAACTGCCCCCTGCCTAATAGTAACTCCCATGCCCACAAAAGCACCCGTAGCGACCCATGCCTGATCTTCTATGACGATAGGAGCTGTAATCAATGGGTGCAGTCGATTAGTTATATCATGGCTTGCTGTACAGAGATAAGCTCCTTGCGATACTGTTGAATTTGCTCCGATTTTAACAAGGGCGACATTGTAGCAATTTACCTCCGAAGCCAGACAAGAATAATGTTCCATTATCAGATTTGCCGGATAGTATATCCTTGCAGATGAATAAATCACGGCGGTTGCATCTATCTCCGCACCAAAAAACCGGAGTAAAAAACGCTTCCATTTGCTACCAAGGCTACGTGGTAGCCAACTGGCAAAGAGTGCCCAAACAATTGACCATATAAAACGTATAGCCTGATGCTTCGTCCCGAATGGGTTTACATATTTGGATAAGTCAATTTCATTCATCTTCCACCTGTATAAATAGTATAGAATTTTGGAATATATTTCTTAAAATAATGCCCGATTATGCAGGCCACAATAACGAATATTATCGGGATCAGCAGATAGCAAGCTGTCATCCAATATTCATTTTTGGAAATCAGTAGTGGTAGCTTCTTGAATATATTGAGAAGTGGCTCGTGGATCAGGTAGACAAAGAATGTGTAGCTACACAGTTCACCCGGAATCCGGTTCTTTATCAATTTTCCACGCGTCAGCCGGTCATAGCTAAACCAAATAGCCGGAATACCAAAAAGAGGAATCCACTGAGTTATTATCGGGGAGAGCAGATTTAAGGCATGAAACACCGACAAACAAAGATAAACAGATAAGAAAACAACATCCGGTATTCTTATTGTCCAATGAAATTCTATTGTGGATAAGGCCATGAATCCACCTAATGAAAACCATATCAATGCTACGGTATAACCATTTCCGGCACCAAACAAAAATAAAAGGAACCAAATAATAATGTAAGAGGTGAGACCGTACTTAGTTTTTGCCTTTACTGTATAATGCAGCCATAGGTAGATAAAAGGTGAAAATAATATTATTACCATTAAATTACGGACAAACCATAACTGAAATGCAATAGGCGGACTGATGTATGTGAGGGCCAATGTTTCAATTAATCCTTTATTGATAGTATTCAATACTCTGAAATTTAAAACAGAATCAATTGCTGGAATGTTCAGTGCAATGAAATTCAGCGTGATATAGAAAAGGAATGTTAGCGTATTGGCTAAAAAGTAAGGTATAAGCAATGTATGTATACGCTTACGCATTTTCGGGAAAATGGAACGGATACCGTCAGGTACTTTCCCAAAAAACAAATAGCCGGAAATCGCATAGAACAAAGGGACTGCTACAAGGCACAGGCCATCTCCGATAAAGGTTTCGAAGAAACGAAGAATGTCATAGGCCACCCCTTCGGTATAATACATGTGTGCATATATTACCATGAGTATTGCCACAAAAGACAATATACGAAGTTTCTGACTCAGATAGGGTGATATTTTATTCATATATAAATTCAGGCTTTTCCCCTCCATCAGATATATAGTCGTAAAGGCGGAGCATTTTTTTTGCCACTCTTTCATCACTGAAATTTTCTTCAACGAGTATTCTTCCATATTGCCCCATTTCAGCTATTTCTATATCGGTTTTAGAAAATGCCAGTTGAATTGCTGAGGAAAGCGTAGCTACATCATTGTCGATCCACCAGCCACATTTTCGTTCATTAAGAATCTGCCATGGAGTACCTCTGCTTGTAATAACTGGTGTCCCGGCAGAGAGAGCCTCAGGTATAATCATCCCAAAATTCTCAAAGTCGCTTGGAACACATAGAGCAGTAAGGGAGGCTAATTTTTCAAACTTCTCTTTCCCCTGAATAAATCCAGTAAAAATCACATTCTTAAGCCCCTTTTTTCGAACCAGATTGTGTAACTCCCGCTCATAAGACTGCTCCCCTACCCCCATTATTATCAACTCCGCATCGTTGACGTTGCAGCCAAGTAATATCCAGGCCTCTATCAGCTCCTTCACTCTTTTTCGGGGATGCAGACGACCCAGATAACCAATTCTTCGTTTGTCCCGTACAGTTTCTATTTTGGACAAACAAGTCGGGTGAGGTACCGGATTAGGAATTATGGCTACCGGATTGGTAAATCCCAAATCACGATAATAAAGAAATTCATCCATACATGTTGCCTGAATAACCGCAGCTTCTGCAATATCTTTTCTGAATCCAAGGTTTAATAGCAGTCTCTTTTTCCACGCCGACCGTGCTAAAGCCTGTGGGTAGAGCATGCCATGAGGTGTGATAATATACGGTTTTCCTTTCTTTCTGGCAATACTACACGTGGTGTGGTTGATGTGCATCCAAAGTCCGTTAGTATGGTAAATATCGTATTTGTTCTGCTCTAGAAACCGTGTAAGATTACGCGAAAAACCATAAGGCGATATATAATCATATGGCAGCGCTTTTATCCATGGTTCGTTCCCCATTAGCAGGGTGACTTGCGGAGTGAGGAGATCGACATCTCCTGCCTGGTTCCGGATGGCTGAGATAAGGTCATAGACACAGGTTGAGACTCCACCCGATTTCGCACTGAGCCCCGCAATTGTTTGCAGAACTTTCATTCTTCAAGAAGTTTTAGATAAGTGAGAATCTGCAATCTGTCCCGCTCTGCAAAGCACACTCTATCAGTCGAATGTTTGTATTTTTGATAATTAATTTCCATATCAGCTATAGCATCGATCAATCCATCACTGTTTCCGGACTGGAAAATACAACCGGTACCTAAATTTTTAACCAGATCGACCGAACTGCCAACTTTATCGCTGACAATAACAGGTAGTCCCCAATAGATCGCTTCTTCGACGACCAATCCCCACGGCTCGTATTTCGATGGAAGAATAAAGACATCGTGAGCTTGATATACCCCGCCTAGTTTATGGTTATCGACAAAGCCGGTAAATGTAATATTGCCTTTTGCTTTAGCTTTCAATCCGCTTTCTAATATACCTTGCCCTACAATGGTTAAAAATTTCCCGTTCCGGTTGAAGACATCTATGAGTAAATCTATATTTTTTGCATCTATCAATCGTCCTACATAAATATATCGCAATGGATTGTGGCATACTTTCGGCTTCTTTCCGGGTTTATGGAATATGCCTACACTTCCGGTAATATGTTGTGTTCCATTGAATCCAACGGACTTGAATAGTTCGGCATGAGGTTGTCCCGATGGTAATGTGGCATTCATACGATTAATAATTCTACGCTTTGCCCATCCGGCAAGTCCGGCAAATGACACATCGAAAACGGAGGATTCACAGACCATAACATTCTTTCGTCTCGGCGATATGAAACTATATAAATTATATTCGGGTGCTAACCAACCGGCAAACAATATTTTTTTTGTATCAATCGATTTCATCAACTTCAAGAGACGGAAGAATGACAGAACCATATTATGCCGCCGGGCATTTCCATTGTATATAAATTCGAAGTCGAACTTCCAGTCTTTTTTATCATTAAGTTTTGCGTTCACAGCTTCCGTATCGTAACCATAAAGTACTAACAGCAGAGTGTGACTTCCGGCTATTTCGTTGCAAAGATTAAGTTTGTAAAACGAAGGTGTATTCGTTAGATACACAAAGTCATATTTACGTTTCATAATTCAGCAAATTTTTAAACTTATTGGGGATTTCAGTGGATTGTCCTAAAACCGACTCGGGAATATCGCCCCGATATACCGGAGGGAAATGCCTTCGGCTGAAAATAATCGGTTTTTGCCCCAGAAAGGCACCCCATGCCGAGAAGGTAGAATCTGAAGCTATTGTAAACTTGCATTTACTGATGGCATATATATCGGCGAAAGCATTTCCGAAGAATACCCGCTTCACATTAGATATCTTTAGAAGGGGTGCCAGTTCGTTGTCTGTTCCATCTGAAAAAACGAGGAATCGCTGTTTTTTATTTTCGATCAGAATATTTTCAATTATTCCTTTATACCAATCTATATCAATCCGGTATTCAGGGCTATAATCGCCTAAACGGACATGAACTGCTATTGTGTTGGACAGTTGAGCTTCCGATACGTTAGAGATAGTTTCTTCTCTTACTATTTTATCAAAATAATCTTTAACTAGCGGATAGTGCCTGTTCAAATCAACGAAATAATCAGCAAGCCCCGAAACAATTCTTATATTGGAAGTTTTGAACAAGCGGCTTTTTATTATCAATACCAACTTTTTAGTTCCGGAAATACCTATACTCTCAAACAAACGGTTATATATCCGTTTGTCTTTTTCGTCGCGAAGCCATGGCCCAATACTTATTTTACACCAGGTGGGTGCAATAAACGTAGTCCCGTATATTTGGGAATTGATATATGCGCGGGCCGCAACAAACATACAATTAGCCAGCCCCGGCCCGGAAAGCCTTATCCAGCCGAAATCTTTATCTGAAAGTCGAGGATAATCGTACAAATTAATGTTCTTCAGTGTCTTCATCTTGAATATTATAATAACAACGATATTCCAAAACAGCGACTGACACAAACAGCAGATTTGTAATAATCTGATTTACACCTATTATATATGACTCATACATGGCAGCCAACAAAACGGATATTATTACAAACAGATGAAACTTCACGTATGGTGATTTTTCTTTGAACAATAACCGCATACGATAAAAGATGTATATGCATGCTCCAAATAAAATAGCCGCATATGGATATCCTATAGCTTTTATCGTATCCAAATAGCCGTTATGCGCCCCCATTGTGGTAAGTTTAGCAGCCTCTCCCTGGATACCCGTTCTTAAGCCCCAGCCTATAACCGGATGCTCGTTAATCATCATCATTGTGGCTCTTCGGACATCCTGACGTGACCCGACAAAGTTTCCGTTTGCAAAAACATCCATGATTCTATCCAGTCCGATTACTTTGTATCCCGTCATAGGGATTATATAAAGAGCGATAAGCAGACATCCGATAATCAAAACAACTGTTTTTACCGAAAATCTATACTTGAAAAATAAAGCAATCATACACACCATTATAGAAGCACGGCTTCCACCGGCGAGAACTCCAAACAGGCATATTATTACACCTGCAATGCTTATGTATTTACTTGGCATTTTTATTAATAAAAATGCTGCAAACCCAATGGCTGCTATGGCACTCGTACTGTTTGGGTTACCAAAGCCCAGAGTAAAACGTCCATGAACAATATAATTATGGAAAAAAAGCCCATAGACTATAAGAATAGCTATTGTAATAGATAAATAAGGTATTATCTTACGATAATAGAACTCATAATGGAGCGTAATACCCCAAAAGATAATGAGTAGAACCGTTATCTTTGCTGCAAGATACATCAGGCTTATTTTTTCAATATAAAATAGTCCGAAAGTGAATTGATATAAAAGGTAGATAGTGACAAAAACAAAAATAAAAGAAACAGCTTTAATATTATCTTTTATAAAAAGTCCTTTACAGTTATATATACAATACATAGCACCTAATACAAGAGTACCATAAAAAATTATGCCGGCTATGGGATTGAAAGGGACATATTGACTGGCCAGATTCCCTATCAAAAGTAGTAATAAAGCGTATTTACCGATTGCACTCATAGCGTTTATTTGTAATTTTCCAACCATTTACAGAAAGTATCCATGAGTCTGTTTATATCGTGGGGTTTTGTTAATACAAATGGATAACGCTTCTCCTTGTAATCACTAATAAGATTTGCCAATGCTATGTAATCGGTGGGGTCGCTAAGCATAAAATGCTTTTTCGTCTCTTCGTCTAATAGGGCTTCCGCCCCTTGATGTCTGCAAGTCATAAATGGCTTACCACAGGCATAAGCTTCAGTGAAGATGCACCCGAAGCCTTCAAAATAAGAGGGTAGGCAAAATAAATCTATGGAGTTATAGAAACGGAACAATTGATTATGTGCACATTCCGGTTCGAAACTGATTATTTCCTGTAGATTTTGATCCTTTATATATTGCTCACAATAATTTCTTAGCGGTCCGGTTCCCATAAGTTTCAATCGAATATCCCGTTCTCCATTACAATAAAGATACTCAACCGCTTTTATTAGTGTCATCTGATTTTTAAGATCATTAAAGCGGCCGATGCAGCCAATAACAAAATCTTCAGTTGCTCTGTCTGCTACCATAGGGAAGAACTTACTGCAATCGACCCCGTTATACAATACATAAACATTATTAACCGGAGGATGTGTTAATCCCTGCATTTTAAGAAGTTTATTGATGTATGGAGCGTATTTCTCTTCTTTTCTTATCTTAGGAAACATGCGAAGATTCGTTTCACACGACTCACTGATACATACATGACAATCAACATCTTTAAAATGATGGTAAGCAATTCGTGCTTTTATCCGGATATTCCATTTCTTATCCGATAACTTGCCACTATTTATCCCTATCGGATCCAGGTCGTGATGCTGGAGCAGCGTAATGATTTGCCTGTTCCACTGCTTCAAAGATGTTGCATAATATGCAAAACCTGCTGTATGGATATGAGCAACAATAATATCGGATATATTAATTGAGTGTTTTTCCAGGGTTTGTTTCAGCATCCGAACGTTCCATAAACCTTGTAAGCCGTTCATCACCATAGAAGGCATTTGAAACATTGGCAAACCAATAACATCTATCCCTTCAAATTGGTAATTGAATGTTTTGTTCAGGCTCATACTACGCAGTACTATTATACGCTCATACTTATTGGTATTGATAATAGCTTTCACCTGATCATATACATAACCGCCCCAATAGTGACCGGGAAGTGGGAAAAATGGCGTTATTACCAAATAAATCATACTTTCATAACTTCTTTATACAGCATATAAACTTTTTGCGCATTTATCCGGGCCGTATAGTGATTGATCGCCATATCATAGCCCGATAAAGCTACACGGTTACGTTCAGTGCCATTTTGAATAAGTAATTGGAGCTTATTTGCCAAGTCGGACGCATTGCCAAGCTCGTACACAAATCCGGTTTGTCCATTACACACCAATTCTGTACATGCTCCGGCATTAGGAGCTATCACAGCAAGTTTTGCCAACATATATTCGATAATTACCCGGCCAAAAGCCTCATTTTTTGATGTAATAATGCCAATACTGTAATTTTTGAGAATAGCACCGATATTACCCTTTGGGCCTATAAATCTTATCACATCATCTAATCCGTATTCTTTGATAATTAATCTCAGTTTGTCGATATATTTTTTATCACCATCCCCAATTATGTCAATTCTGAAATTATTATTTTTTATTAAACGGACAGCACGGATTAATTCTATCTGATTTTTCTGTTCGCTTATACCTCCAGCCATGCATATTGCTATCTTATCTTCCTTCCGGATAAAACGGGGTAGAACACTACTCTCATCTATACCATTATATATCGTCCTCATATTGGCCTCGGGGCATATTGATTGCATATAATAGTCTGCAACCGATTGGGAAATTGCGACCATGACATCAGCGTCTTCATAACATTTAGCAGAGATTTTTCTTCCCAATGGTAAACATAGGTCGTAGTCGCCACGCCCAAATTCCCGTAGATGCCAAATTAATGGCTTTCTCATTATTTTTTTTAAAAACCAACCTAAGAATACTAAACTGGAATTTGAATGGATCAGATCTATTTTGTTTCGCAGTTTGATGGATAATCTGATAGACTGCCCGATGTTGACAGCCACTCTCAAAACGGCTTCTAATGCATTGTATACGGTGCCCTTGTCCACAGTACGTAATGAGGCATACCGGTGTATTTCATATGCTATTCCTCTTTTTTGAAGTTCTACTTCTATCGGCCCATGGGCAGGTATAAAGACTAAGGGTACGATACCATATATTCTCAGATGTTCTATTAAATGGATCATCGAAAGATTAGCACCGCCAAGCCCCGGATAATGTGAGATAAAAAGAACGCGCATCATTCTTTGTTATTTAATAGGAGTCTTCTCCTACCCTTTTAGATTTATAGAATATCTGTACCGAATATTAAATTACTTCGTAAACTTACGCGCTACACCTTTAACATAACCAGTAAAGTGGCGGAATGTCAAAGTCCATGATATACCGGGTTTATCAGATCTCAGTAATGACTTTATATCCTGTGTAAGCCCATCGTCAATAGTCTTAATATATAGAACTTCAGATTTTAACATGTCAAGCTGCCAACGTTCAGTCCTTTTCATTAGACCCGTTAAGTATATGCAATACAGTATATTATAACAAACGTTATAAGAGAACTCTTCAGCACAGTTTTTAGAAATATATTTGTTATACTTAATACGAAGTTGAATCATGTTTTCGATATAGTTCTGAATTTCACCAATAAGAGAGGCTTGTTTTGAATGTGAAATTGAATTTTGTAATATACGATAACGGTAGATTTTCTCCGGGCATCTCAAAACAGAACATGATCTTTCGCTAAATAAAGTAGTAAGGAAATGGATATCTTCACCCAATTTTAAATTATCCTCAAACTTTATTGATGCGATAAGATCCTTCTTATATAGTTTTCCCCATATCGAACATAACGTATTATAAGTCAATATATCTTTTAGCATTTGATTGCCTGCCGTTATTTTATCAGGGAAAACAGGCCGTTTATAGTTATAATCTTTTCCATCCTCATACATAGCTTGACATTCGCCGCAAACAAGCCCGACTTCAGCAATAGCAAATTTGTCAAACAATATCTGTAATGTATCAGGTATTAGCATATCGTCCGAATCCATAAAGAATATGTATTCTCCGTTAGCCTTCTCCAAACCTGTATTTCTGGCATGGCATGCACCCCGGTTTTGCGTCCTGATATATGCAATGCGGTTGTCTTTATGGGCATAGCCTTGGCAAATATCACCGGAAGAATCTGTGCTGCCGTCGTTTATTAGAAATAATTCCCAGTTTGTATATGTTTGTACCAATATAGATTCTATACATTCGACAATATATTTTTCTACATTATATACCGGTACTATAATAGAAATCATAGGATTATACTATTCTGTTTAATTATTAAGCCTCAACCAATCGCTAGGCACAACCTCATCGCTCGGTTTTCCTATAAACCAATTTTGGGGAGAGATAACTATTTTAGCGGGATTCTGATTGAGCCATGCACCCCACCAGCTGAAACTACTGTTAGCTATTATATTGTGAGCGCAATGCACCATCAAAATCAAGTCTTTGAAAGAATCTTCTCCATTATTCCAATCCACATATTCACAATCACACTCAATAATGAGATTCTCTTTAACCCAAGTAATATCATCGGAGAATATTATAAATACAGGATTGTGATATTTTATTTTAAAATAAGAGATTGCCCGCTGATAATATTCTGTACCATTAAAGACATCATAAAGGGGAAGCCCGATGTAATCCCCCCTGCGAATATGTAGACTGATACTGTCCCGTTCTTTTATTCGGGCAAGAAGTCCGTCATTATCCGTTCCCAGGGAGGGATATTGTATAAAGTCCCGGTATAAACGTTCTTTTACTACAGAAGCAAATGTATCATTTTGAAAAAATCCGGCAAATATCATTTTTTCATTGTTTTCAATAATCTTTGCTATTTTATTGGGGGTAATTATAGCTGAATTATAAAAAGTCTTATATCCTAACAATTTATGCCATGCAATTCTGGCTATACGACGTATCTTAGATTCTTTTTTATTATAAGACTTCCGCAAATATTCAGTCTTATTAATTTTTTCGGTAAAATCTGTGTGGAAAATTTTCTGAACTTCGATTCCGTTATGAAAACAATCGTAGCAATATTGGTCAAAATCGGGTATAATTTTCACTTCTGGAAAATTCTTCTCTATATAAAGCATTGCTGCATATTGGAATAATTGATTGCCTAAGCCTCCCCCGTATATAAATCTTACAACTTTTTCCATGCAATTAATTTTTTTAACAGCAGATTTTTAATAGCGATTCTTTCTTTACATGTGAGTCCAATCGCTAATATTATAATTATTAGAATTGCCCATGATGATATGACAGACAATATTAAATTAGCCCAAACCGAATAATGAAAATTGCTTATTATAAGATAACTGAGATAGATACTACTTACTAAAACGGCCAAGGTTGTAAGGCATTCATTTCTGATAAATGATGCTACTTCAAAAACGATATTTTTTTTAAGAAAATATAGAGAATAACCTAATATTATGACTTGAGCGATAATCTTTGATATCAAAATATACTCGAAGGGCATCCCTATTTGGAGATACAACCAGGCTGCAGGGATAGAGATCAGCCATAAAACAGAAGTCACAATCTGATACCGTTGAATTGCACCATGTGCCATCACGGCAGCCGAGAGAGGACCAATTAACGAATCGAGGTAAACAGACACAATAGAGAATACACATAAAATTTCTGTATTGAGAGGAACTTCTTTCAACCATAATTTCAGAATAATATCCATTTCCAGAACAAGAGGAACTGCAAGAAAAAAAAGGAGATAGGAAGAGATTTTTGCACACATCCGGATTAATGATTGATAATCCTCTGTTTGATTGCATGCTATCGTTTTTGTAATCTGCGGATTGAATGCCGTCTGTACATTTTGCATAAATCCATATACATTTCCATTGACTTGGTTAGCAATTCCCATGGCTGCACTTGCGACTGTACCTCCATAAATATTTATAAGCATATTATTCCCTTGAGACACACCCATTACCGCTCCCATTTTCAGAATGTTCCAACCTGTGAAAGATATCATCTCTTTAAATAAAT
>NZ_LT599032.1:2901517-3023010 GCF_900079725.1 uncultured Dysgonomonas sp. | reverse complement strand
AGAGAGAGAGAGAGAGAGAGAGAGAGAGAGAGAGAGAGAGAGAGAGAGAGAGAGAGAGAGAGAGAGAGAGAGAGAGAGAGAGAGAGAGAGAGAGAGAGAGAGAGAGAGAGAGAGAGAGAGAGAGAGAGAGAGAGAGAGAGAGAGAGAGAGAGAGAGAGAGAGAGAGAGAGAGAGAGAGAGAGAGAGAGAGAGAGAGAGAGAGAGAGAGAGAGAGAGAGAGAGAGAGAGAGAGAGAGAGAGAGAGAGAGAGAATTTGGGGGTTAGCATTATTTTACTAGAGAGAGAGAGAGAGAGAGAGAGAGAGAGAGAGAGAGAGAGAGAGAGAGAGAGAGAGAGAGAGAGAAAAAAAAAACTAACCAAACCCCGCAAAACACGTACATGCACAACGCGCATCTACGCATCAAGTAAAAATAAAATCCGAAAAAAACAAAAATCCTGTAATTTTTATTCCCAAAAGATTACAGAGACCAGTGCTGTGCCTTTTCTCCTGCCATATATGTATTATTTGTCTTCACTATCTGACGGATTGTTTGAGAAAACGGGCTGCAGAATCTTTTATAGGCAGGAAGAAGGCATGGCTTTTCAAGTTTACCTCAAAACAAACATACAAAATTATAAAACCTATGAAAAAGATTTTAACTTATGGCTTCATGTACTTATGCATGACAGCTCCTTCCTTTGTTTCCGCGCAAGTAACTATCGGCAGCGACAAAGATCCCAATTTGGGTGCATTACTTGATCTGAAAGAAGATGAGTCAACTAATATAAAAACAGCAAGTAGAGGCTTGGGGCTTCCCCGGGTAACGTTGACATCACTTACCTTACCGGATAACGAAACCAGTCTGGCCAGTACTATTGAGAGAGCCTCAGGAACATGGGATCCACAGACTCATACCGGTCTGATTGTTTATCACTTAGGAGGTGAACTAAAACACTGTTCACCCATCAATATCAAAGACGGCCCATATGTATGGAATGGTGAAAAATGGGACTACCTGATACAAGAAACAAAAACCGGTTCCGGAAGCAACAGCTATGGTGTTTATGAAGTATATGACGACCGGGACGGAGATGTATACCAGGCCGGTAATTTTGGTGATGCGGGCGACTGGCTGCTTGAGAATATGCGCTATATAGACGATTCGTTTACGGCAAAAGGCTATGTGAGTAGCACACCTCTTACAGGCAGACATTATTTTTATCCCGAGGGTGATACTTCCAATCCTGCAACTATTCCGCTTAGCTGGTACAAGCGCAAAGGAATCTTTTATACCTGGTCGGCTGCACTTATGGGAGAGCAAGATGGAATTAAAGTTCAACAAGGACAAGTCAATGTGGCCATAGGAAACAACGAAGTGGAAGTGAAATACGAATCGGCCTCGGGGAAAAAAGATGGAAAGATTCAGGGTGTTTGCCCTAAAGGCTGGCATGTACCTAGCGACCGTGACTGGAATATGCTGGAAAAAGAGATGTATAACAGCCCTACAAAATACAGTACTTATCTGGATTCAGATTATGGCATTCCGTTCGGGGCACAGTACACTGCAGCTATTAGTGGCACATCGAACGGATGGATAAGTGGATGGACCGACGAATGGGCTATCAATAGAAATAATGTACTGGTTAATAATTCACCCCCTTCAACCATTGGCGGAAACACTCTGCGTGGATCCACAACCCCGGGTGTAGGCCATGGACATGCTATGATCTCGCAATGCCAGTTAATAGAAAGTGGATTCGTGGGAAAAAGTCTCCCCCCTGAAAAAGGAGGTTTTGACGCCCTTCTGTTAGGCGGCCAGGTAGCCATCACATACGGCTTTCGGGCTCTTTTTTGGACAAGCAGTGCAGGATCATCAACATCAGATGCTACAGCATATGGACGGAATATTATAGTAGATACGAATGCTATAACGAACAAACGTGACCAAATGGTTGAGCGCTGGCCAAGCATGCGTAATTATTTTATGTCGGTGCGCTGTAAAAAAGACTAAACGCTCACATTTATAAGAAGCCGCGGAAATTATTTCCGCGGCTTCTTTATTCCGTTCTTACTCTACAAACGGATATCATAATATTCAAGGACTTCAAAGGCAATTGTAAATATTACGGTAATCAGCAAAAAAGCCAAAATCATTGCTAGCACAACTTTCCCAGTAGCCTTAAGCCATGAAGAAGTCTTGAAGAACTGACTCACTCCCCATATAACATATACAGTAGCTATTATATGTACAATATGATAAACCTCTGTCGACTTTGTAATATATATCAAAGGATAGAACAACAGTAAAATGATAGTTTTTGCGCCATTAATATAAGAGAATACTACAAGGTGCTCTATATAATTATATCTGCTTTTGTAAAACAGGAAGTAAGTCGACAGAGCAAAGAATGGCAAAGTCAGCAGCATGACTATTGAATAATGGCTCGAATACCAGTCATAAAGTGGTATATATCGCAGAACCTCATTGTCCGGGTTATTCATTTCCTTCATTGGAAAAAAATGGAAGAAATGAAAAACAAGGCTATAGACCGCACCCCATATAATAAGGAATAGGAATGGCTTCATATACTTCACCCTTTTGCCTGCCAGATAATTTTTCATTGTGGTTCCCGGCCTGACAAGAAGCTCCTTTACGGTATAGAGCAATCCCTTATTTATATGTAGTAGTCCATATTGCAATTCCTCAACAAGATGGAGAGGTGTAATTCGCGATGTATGCACCGATTGTCCGCATATACTGCAATAATTATCTGTTACCTCATTCCCGCAATTGAGACATTGCCGTTTTTCATTGTTCATATATTTATTATTTATGATGATTAAACATTATGCAGAGTAAATTAGTTTAAAAATGCCTTATTAAAGGATATTCCAATCATCTCATCCTATAGAATTACAATACATATAATCTAAGCTTAATAAAAAATCATAATATTCAATCTTTAATTATTCTATAAGTGATATGCTACGCCCTTCTATATCAAAAAAAAGTGTTTACTTTGTGCAACTTATTCAATTACATATAAAACAAACATAAAACGAGTTGAAGGGATATGTCAGAAGATGTTTTTAAGAAGATAGTTTCACACTGCAAAGAGTATGGTTTTGTATTTCAGTCCAGCGAAATATATGATGGTTTAAGCGCCGTGTACGATTATGGGCAGATGGGCGTAGAGCTGAAAAACAACATTAAGAAATATTGGTGGGACAGCATGGTCTTGCTACACGAGAATGTAGTAGGTATCGACTCCGCCATCTTTATGCACCCCACAATCTGGAAAGCTTCGGGACATGTAGATGCCTTCAACGATCCTTTGATAGACAACAAAGACAGTAAAAAACGTTATCGTGCCGACGTGCTCATAGAAGAGTATATGGCAAAGATCGACGATAAGATAAACAAAGAAGTAGAGAAAGCGGCAAAAAGATTCGGCGACAGCTTCGATGAAGCCATGTTTCGCCAGACAAACCCGCGTATACTCGAAAATCAGGCAAAACGTGACGAGGTACATACCCGCTTTGCAAAAGCATTGAACGATAGTAACCTGGAGGAACTCCGCCAGATTATCATCGATTGCGAGATAGTAGATCCTATCAGCGGAACACGCAACTGGACCGATGTGCGCCAGTTCAACCTGATGTTTGCCACCGAAATGGGCTCTACCGCCGATGGTGCAATGAAAGTATACCTGCGCCCCGAAACGGCACAGGGTATCTTTGTAAACTTCCTGAATGTGCAAAAAACAGGAAGGATGAAGATACCGTTTGGTATAGCACAGATAGGTAAAGCATTCCGCAACGAGATAGTTGCACGCCAGTTTATCTTCCGTATGCGCGAATTCGAACAGATGGAAATGCAATTCTTTGTTCGTCCGGGAGAAGAACTGGAATGGTTTGCCAAATGGAAAGAAACCCGTATGAAATGGCACAAGGCACTTGGATACGGAGATCACAAATACCGTTTCCACGATCACGATAAGTTGGCACACTATGCAAATGCCGCTACCGACATCGAATTTGAAATGCCGTTCGGGTTCAAAGAAGTAGAGGGAATTCATTCCCGTACCGACTTCGACCTGAGCAGCCATGAACAGTATTCAGGTAAAAAATTACAATATTTCGACCCTGAACTCAATAAATCGTATACACCTTACGTTATTGAAACGTCAATCGGTGTCGACCGCATGTTCTTATCTACTATGTCAGCAGCATATTGCGAAGAAGAACTGGAGGGTGGTGAAAGCCGTGTGGTATTAAAGCTACCGGCAGCATTAGCTCCAATCAAGCTGGCTGTACTGCCTTTGATAAAGAAAGACGGACTACCGGAGAAGGCTCAGGAAATAATCGATAATCTGAAATTCGATTTCAAATGCCAGTATGACGAAAAAGACAGTATCGGTAAACGTTACCGCCGTCAGGATGCTATTGGTACTCCTTATTGCGTAACGGTAGACCATCAGTCGCTGGAGGACAATACTGTCACAATCCGCTATCGCGACACTATGAAACAGGAGCGCGTAGCCATAGACAAACTGGCTGATATAATAGCCGACAAAGTAAGTATGAGGAACTTATTGAAAACAATATAAATATGAATAAAAAACTATTTGCTTTAATCGCCATATTCTGCTCGCTGGCATTCTGTATTTCATGTAGCACCGACAATGATGTCGTGATAGATGAAGAATGGAAAGCATATAATGAAAAGCAAATCGCGGATATCGATAAATCGGTATATCAGTCCCGTGAATCGGAAAGTAAAAATGGCACTATATACTTCAAATATATAGATGATTATGATACAGAAATAACTAAAACTGTTTCCACTAAAATCACAGATGCCGGAACTCCATATTTTACAGATAGTGTAGCTTATCGCTGCGAAGGTCTTTTCCTCTTGCAAGATGGGACAAAATCAGTGTTCCAGAGCGACAACAACGGATACATTATGCGCGGCCGGGTAGCCAATCATATCGATGGATTCAGGACAATGCTACAACATATGCATAAAGGGGATCAGGTTGAGGTAATTATCCCTTACCAGCTTGGATATGGTACAACTGCCCAGTATGACTCGAATGGTTATGTGAAAATTCCGGCTTATACTGCACTCAGATTTAAGATATATCTGATAGATATAATTCCTGATAATCCGGGAGAGTTTGATTAACGTACAATAGCCCGAAAAATATAAGGCGTAAAAGTATCTACTTTTACGCCCTTTTATTTTATTCCTATTAATAAATTAACTGCCCGTCATTTTCGTTTTCTTCTTCTTGCGCATGGTTCCTATAAGAAGCTCCTGTAACTTCTCAGGGGGTATATTTGCCTCAATTTTACCCTGACTCACAAACGAAATCTTACCGCGCTCTTCCGATACCACAATTACTTTAGCATCGGTTTCCTGCGATATACCTATAGCCGCCCTGTGCCTTAATCCGAAAGATTTTGGAATATCATGATTCTGGGCTACCGGAAGAATACATCCTGCCGCCTTAATCCTGTTACCTCCTATAATCATCGCACCGTCGTGCAAAGGTGTATTTTTGAAGAAAATATTCTCAATAAGGCGGGTACTTATATCAGCATCCATCGCCTCCCCGGTGTCGGCAAAGTTACCAAGTTTTATCTCCTGCTCTATCACAATCAGAGCTCCGGTATATGTTTTAGCCATATTCATACAGGCCAGCACAAGAGAGGTTATGACAGAATCATTTAACTCTCCGACATCTTTCGACCTGAATATTTTGGTTATAAATCGGAATGTACGGTTCGATCCAAGAGAGATAAGAAATCGCTTTATTTCATCCTGAAAGATAATGATAAGAACAAATAGCCCGAAGTCAGTAAACTTGTCGAGGATAGCTCCCATCAGCCGCATCTGTAATACCTGCGAAATAAGTACCCATAGGACTATAAACGCCAAAACACCTTTAAAGATAGCACCTGTTCCGGACCTCGATACAATTCGATACAATTGATACATCACTGTTGCAACCAACAGGATATCAATAATATCTTTTATTGTAAAATTTTCCATAAACAGGATACAGCATTAAAAATCAAGTACCAAAGATAGTAGATTTCTTTCAGAATCCGTCCTAAAAATCATTCCGGTGTTCTTAAAAAATCTTTTATTCGAGCATCTGGTTCATTACTGGATGATGCAACGGGAATAAGCTTCTGAAGGGTTCATCCAGTTCATCTGTTTTATAACCGAACAACAGACGACAAAGAAAACGTATATCTTTTATCTCTATACCGGCATGAGGATTCTTTTGTGAATACAAACCATATAGGTAATCTATATCCATTATCCGAGCCATTCCGGAAATGTCATACTTTTCCGGAAATCCGTCGATGATTTGCTCTTCTACTATGGCTTTAAAATCCGTAAATGTTTTCTGCACACAAAAATCTTTATTGCGAAATAATGCGTCGTACACTTTATATGCCTCGGTTATATCAGGATTATCTTCCAGTATCTTCTGTAACGGATATAACGGGACGGTACCCTTTTCAAATACTTTCTCATAACCATATTTTTCATAAAAACCATATAGCCAATCCTCTGCCGGCACAAGAACAGATAAGGGTATCCCTCTCTCTCCGATCACATCATGCGCTCTATGTATCAACTGATCCATGTACCCCCTTCTGCGGTATTCAGGAAGGGTACACAATCCAGCCAAATAGGCAAAGGAAATTTCTTCCCCGTAAAACGTAATTGTATAAGGCAGCATTTGCAAAGAAGCAACAGCGGTATCCCCATCAAAGTATATCAGTGTATTTTCATTCCTGTATTTGTAATTGAAGAGGATATCTAAAAAATCGTCATCATCGCCAAAGCATGTTTTCCACATCTGACGAACCAGCGGCATTGTATGTTCATTTGCAAATTGTATCATCTGGGCCCCCTAACCCCCGGAGGGGGTATTTTAACTATATCACATAAACAAATCATTACCTATCACTTAAAGCTTATTATTTATCAAAAGTTGACAACTTTTTTCAAATTCATAATTTCTTACTTACCCTCTCTGCGAGTCCCCCTCCGGGGGATTAGGGGGCTAACTTATACCTTCGGTATCAGCATACCTTCCTCTAGAAGAATATCCGGATAGTAAGACATCTTGGCTTTACGCAAATTGTCCAGCCCCATATCTTCCTCTCTGTTGATATACATAAATTCCGAAGCTTCGTGCTCAATAAACTGTTGATTGATGATAGTATAAGCACCATTCATATCACCAAATGCTTTTTCAACATGTACCACAAATGAATCCTCAGTCAGCGGTTCTCCTATTGTAAAAGCCACAATCCGCCCATTCACACGCACAGCACCTCCACGCAGTTGTAGGTATTCAAAATGCTCAAGCATTAGTCTTGTCGCTATATAATCGTAACGTTGGGTTATATTAATAGCAGAGGTTGATTTCTCCTCCCACTCGTCAAGCATTCGCACACATTCGCCCAACTCTTTCTTAGAGGTCAATGGAAAATATTCCCAATCCGGATTATCCGCTTTAAAGCGGTTGATATGATTGCGTTTACTTTGCAGCTTTTTACCCGACAGCTTTATTAGCTTCTCAGACAAATAGATATATTCATCATTATTCCTGTCGGGAAGGTAACGGAACTTATCAGGCATCTCTTTCTGTATATTCTCCCACATTCGGAATGTAATCCCCTTCATTTGAAAAGGAATCCTGTTGTCCTCCGCATCTTTCATTATTAATTCAAAAGCGTCTTTTAGAGGCATTTTGCCTATCGGCATCATATAATAGAGCTGCCCGTCAGAATCCTGAAAACGAAGAAATATCGTACGATGCTCTACAGCATACATTGTCTTAAACTTAGCATTCCATGCAAACAGGTTAGCAAAGCAAAAGTCACAGGCACGATAAATATTTCCGGAAAAACAGGCATCTATTTCTTTTTTATCTGATAGTGTAATTTGTTTAAAGTTGATCATAAATAACGAGTTACAAGTTTTAAATACAAGTTGATAAGTAAACAGGTAAACGTGTTCTTTTTCCTCAATTCAAGAATTCGCACATTCGTGTTTTATCCCATTTATCATTATTCCTCTTGTATTCCATTTGCTAAACAAAACTAGTACAAATATTGTTCTCAAAACACATAGATAAAGATATTATCTTTTATTGACATTCTTTATGTTCAATAACATTTGTTAATAACATAATTTATAGCGTAATTTGCACTTTATAAAGAATGATTCTATATAAGAAACTGTCATAAAAGATGTCGAATACAAAGAAAGTATTAGCAGTAGCCGAAACATCATATATCATACGCAAAGGGTTGGTCTATGTTCTTTCCCAGTTATCCAGCGTGGGAAAAGTCGTAGAACTAAAAGAGATGGAGGATATCAATTATCAGCTCGATATACTTCGCCCTGATGCAGTCCTGATCAATCCGATGCTTCTGGGACACACCTCAAAGCAGGATATACGCCAGCAACTCAACTTAAATAAAAATATAGCAATCATAGCCCTGGTATATAATATTATTGATGAACAATTTTATAAATCATATGATGCAGTTATTAAAATAAACGATTCTGAGTCAAGGATTGAAGAAACATTACTCAATTGCCTGAATAAAGAACAAGCAACCCAGGGGGACCAGGAAGAACTCAGCGACAGAGAAAAAGAAATCCTGATCAGCGTAGTAAAAGGTATGAGCAATAAAGAAATTGCCGAGCACCATAATATATCCATACACACAGCAATAACTCATCGCCGAAACATTACCCGTAAACTTAAAGTACACAGTATATCCGGACTAACCATATATGCGATAATAAACAAACTTGTGGATATATCCGAAATAAAGTATCAGGACGAATAAAAATTCAACATCATGCAAAATATCACCATTATATTTAAGAAATCAATGAAGATGTCGGAACTGATAGATGCCGACTACCGGCTTCTTCTGTTGCTCAACCGTCTGAATATATCTTTAGGATTTGGCGAGAAGAGTGTAGATGCTGTCTGTAAAGAAAACGGATTCGACACAGATTGTTTCCTGTTCCTTGCCAGCTATCAATCCAATAAATCCATCATCAATATAGAAGAGACCTTCAGAGCTCTACCTCTGGAACCATTTCTCCGCTACCTGAAAAGCTCACATAGCTATTTTCTGGAAAAAAGGCTGCTGAATATACGCCGTAAACTGGAGCTTGTTTTCGACACCTCCGAAAAAAGACTGAAAGATGTCGTACTTAACTTCTTCGACAACTATACCAAAGAGGTCGAAGAACATATGCTCTATGAAGATGAGGTTGTTTTCCCCTATGTATATTCCCTTATTACCGAATCGGGAGAAAAGAAATATTCCATCAATATATTCGAACAAAGGCACAACGATATAGAAGGTAAGATGAACGATTTGAAACAGATATTGATGAAATATCTGCCTGGCACGATAGATCAGATGCTTATGGTAAACATTCTCACCGAACTGTATATGTCGGAGGAAGAACTTGAAGCCCATACTTTCATCGAAGATAGTCTGGTAATACCAAGGGTAAAAGAAATAGAAAAAGGTAAAATCTAATTCTGCTTATTTCTTTCCGAACCAATCACGCAATTCCGCTATACTGAATACCTTTTTCAGTTTAATATACGCATATATAAGCGATATGACTAAGATTCCTGTACCTAATAACAAACCATATTCTCCGGCATAATATTGTGCTATATAAAAAGCTATTCCTATAAACAGCATGTTTATAACTGCCATCTTTATAATATTGCTATCCCATGTAAAGCCCGAAATAGTCTTACCCACCAGAAAGACTACCGGAAGATAAACAATATAAGCTATCAGATAGCCCAAGCCCGTAGCCTCAAGCCCGTATTTCGGGAACAGTAAATAACCGGACAGCAGGTAAACCAGATAAAATATAATCTCTGTGGCTAAAAAAGCGGCTCCTTTGTTCTTTGCCAACATAATAAAGGCTACAGGCCAGCATAGCACCTTGAAAAAGGTTCCCAGCACCTGCCATCTCAATACGGCATCGGCATGCCCGAATTCTGAGCTGTAGAGCACAGACAGGGCAAATCCGGCAAACAACAACATTCCCACGATTATAGGTGAAGCTACTACCAGAATAATATAACTCTGCTCATTCACCAGTTTTTTCACTTTTTCCCCTTCTCCGGCAATAGCCGATAGCCGTGGGAAGAAATCCGATCCCATAGACCGCAGAATGAGGCTCAGATAGACATTTGTAATCACCCATGCCGACTGGAACAGCCCGGCTGCATCAATATCTATACTCCGCGAAACAAAGGTTCTGACAAGGAACATACTTGCTGTACCTATAAATCCGGCGACAACGATAAAAAGACCTAATTTCAGAGTGTTCAATCCCGATTGAAAAGCCTCTTTGTTTGATATATCACTTTTCTTGAGATGCAGTTTACGGTAATAAAATTCTACACACAGAAATAAAAATAGTGATGAAAATACAAAAGCAGGAAGAATCCCATCAAGACCGAAAAGCAAATAAACAGGTACAGATATAAGCAACCCGAAGAAGCTGCCGAGAAAAGCAGACTTTGCCATTTCGGGAATCCTGCGCATTCCCTGCAATATAGAAGACCGGCCCATAGTCAATATCGCAAGAAATACACAGACTGATAAACATGCGATGTAAAGGGTAAAACGACTGTCTTCAAAGGCCCAGATACTAATCGGATAAGAGAAAATGAGACAGGCCAATGCTCCGCAAAGTGCCATTACTTTGAACCATTTATTGAACCGGGTAACAGTTTTATAAAGTACCTCCTCGTCCCTGGAACTTTCCGCTTCTGCAATCTCCTTCACCCCTGTCGTATCCATACCCAATCCTCCGGCAGAACGTATCATTTCTATCACCGAATTATATATACCGATAATACCCACGCCAACCGGCCCTAACAGAACAGCTATCATCTTATTACGGATAACACCGATCAGGATAATGAGTATCTGTGACCCTCCAAAAATAGATGTAGACTTTAGAATCTGATTATATGATGAGTTTCTCTTTTCCAATGCAAAGGCTTATGCTGTTGTTATACATGCAAATGTAATAAATAAGTAAAAGAAAGTATTAATCCGACATCATTTAATGATGCCAATCAGTAGTTGATCTGATTATTGTAGTATAAAGCGTTCAATTCATCTAACGCACCCTATCGGGGACGCCATGCAACGACAAGAGATTGTCTTGTACTGCGCCAGCCTGCGCAGTCAGGTTCAAGTACGGGGTACCCATAGAACGAAAATGGCGCTAAAAACGAAACATCTTTGAGCTAAACAAACGATTTAGGTTATGCAAAGTTCAGAACGAGTTTTTTCGTTTAGCCATCCCTTCTGTTTAACGGGTCAACCTATGAAGTCGGGGTCTAAGCTTTTTTGGTCCCTCTGAATTTTATTTCAACTGCAGATACACATTATTTATGAAAAAGCCGTCCCTGCCATGTCTCCCTTTCGGCAAACCTCTTTAATACCTTAGCAGTGAATTCGAAATTTTTCAAGCCCCAATCGGGAGCGATAAGGAGCTGCTTGGGAGACTGTGAAATAAAACGCTCTATAATAAAATCGGGATTTAGCCTTTCTGAGAAATCAATGATTAAGTCGATATAATCATCTACATCGAACAAGTTGAACCATTCGGGGTGTTCACGATATTGCTTTGCCATAACCGTGCCTTTTATCAATTGTAGCTGATGCAACTTTAAGGTTGTCAGAGGTAACTTCGACACCTCGTCTGCATGTGCCAATACCTGTTCTCTGCTTTCACTGGGCAATCCCAGAATCAGATGAGCACCTGTATAAATGCCTTTCGCTGCTGTTTTATGAATAGCATCCACACTTTCGGCATGTGTATGCCCGCGGTTAATAAATTCGAGAGTAGAATCGAGTGTCGACTCTAATCCATATTCTATCACAAGGAACGTGCGCTTATTCAGCTCAGCGAAATAATCGAGTAATTCGTCAGGCATACAGTCGGGACGGGTACCTATTATCAACCCCACCACACCGGGATATGAAAGGGCTTCCTCATATAACGAAATAAGCTTATCGAGGCTGTCATATGTATTTGTATACGACTGAAAATAAGCAAGATATTTCATTTCAGGGTACTTATAAGAGAAGAAAGCAATACCATCTCTCAACTGGTCGCTTACACTTCGCTGTTTTCCTCCATATCCGGGACTAAAACTCTGGTTGTTGCAGTATGTGCACCCTCCAACAGCTTTCGAGCCATCCCGATTTGGACATGTAAACCCCGCATTAATCGAGATTTTTTGAACTTTATAAGGGAAATGTTTGGACAGAAGAGTTCCAAATTCTTTATAATATCTATTATCCATTAGTCGTATTCGAATCTGTGTGCAAAGGTAACAATAAGGTCCGACGTTTTGTTTTTTAGCATGTTATTTATATTTAAGGAAGGAGTAAGTTAGTACATATTTCTGTTACAGAATACTAAGTCGGGCAGGGCAAAAAATCTCTTCCAAAATTTCATCCGCTATACCCTCAGAAGAGAAATTTCCCTTTTGTAATTCACTGCTTTTTCCGTAACTTGTCACCAATTTTTAATTTATTCCGATGAAATTATTTCTATTAGACGCCTACGCATTAATATACCGTTCATATTATGCTTTTATTAAAAGTCCCAGAGTAAACTCCAAAGGACAAAATACATCCGCAGTATTCGGATTTGTGAATACACTGGAAGAGTTGCTTCGCAAAGAGAATCCGACTCATATTGCCGTTGCATTCGACCCGCCTGGCGGTACTTTCCGGCACGATGCTTACGAACTCTACAAAGCCCAACGGCAGGAAACACCCGAAGATATACGGGCAGCTGTGCCTATTATCAAAGAAATAATAGCTGCTTATAACATCAAGGAGTTGGAAGTCGCCCGCTATGAAGCCGATGATGTAATCGGTACAATCGCAAAGAAAGCCGAGAAAGAAAACTTCGATGTGTATATGATGACCCCTGACAAAGATTACGGGCAACTTACGAGCAACCATATTTTCATGTATAAGCCCAAATTTGCAGGAACGGGATTTGATACGCTCGATGCCAAGGCAATTATGGAAAAATATGAATTGTCATCCCCGGAACAGATGATAGATCTACTGGGATTGATGGGCGATGCTTCCGATAATATACCCGGATGTCCGGGTGTAGGGCCTAAAACCGCGCAGAAATTACTGGAGGAATATGGTACCATAGAAAATCTGCTTGAGCATACAGCCGATCTGAAGGGTACGCTGAAACTAAGATTGGAAGAAAACAAAGAGCAAATTATTTTCTCTAAATTCCTGGCAACTATCAAAACGGATGTACCTATCGAGTTCAACAAGAATGAATTTAAACGCCAGGAAATCAATGCGGAAAAACTCTCTGCTTTGTTTGAAGAACTGGAGTTCAGAACCCTGATAAACCGTGTATTGAAAAAAGATGGTACTCCGGCAAATCCTGTACGAATAACAACCACACACGAAGCCATACAAGGCGATTTATTTGCAGAATTACTGCCTGCAAAGGCTGAGTCGGCAGATGCAGTCAACTATTCAGGATTGCAGGAGCTAAAAGACATTCCGCATTCTTACCACTTAGTAGAAAAAGACGATGAAATCGCCAGTTTGGCAAGAACAATAGCCGCACAACAATCTTGCTGCTTCGATACAGAAACCACAGGACTTGATCCGAATGTGAGCGAACTGGTGGGTATGTCATTCGCCTTCAAAGAAGGAGAAGCCTACTATGTACCTGTGCCTGCAGACTTTGAAAAAGCAAGAGCCATTGTAGAACAATTCAGGCCGTTCTTCGAAAATGAGAAAACAGAGAAGGTCGGGCAGAATATAAAATATGACATCATTGTATTGAAGAAGTATGGTATCCATGTACGGGGCAAACTCTTCGACACCATGATTGCACACTACCTCATCAATCCTGAGTTGCGTCATAATATGGATTATATGGCTGAGACTTACCTGAAATATAAAACCATCCATATCGACGAACTAATCGGAGCAAAAGGAAAGAATCAACTCAATATGCGTAGTCTGCACCCCGGCCAGATAAAAGACTATGCCTGTGAAGATGCTGATGTGACACTGAAATTGAAGGCAATACTGGAAAAGGCAATAGAAAAACAGGATTTAGGTAAATTACTATATGATATAGAATTACCATTGATCTATGTGCTTGCCGATATGGAATATACAGGTGTACGCCTCGATAAAACGGCGTTAGCCGAATATTCGAAAACGCTGACATTAGAATTGCAGGGAATAGAATCGGAAATATATAAAGCTGCCGAACAGGAGTTCAATATCAATTCGGCGAAACAGGTAGGTGAGGTTCTTTTCGATAAACTCAAGATTGTAGAAAAACCCAAAAAGACCAAAACAGGCCAATATGTAACCAGTGAAGAAACGCTGGAAAGCATGAAGGATGCTCATCCTATTGTAAGTAAAATCCTCGAATACCGTGGACTGAAAAAACTGTTGAGCACATATATCGATGCGTTGCCTTTACTTGTGAGTCCACTCGACGACAAGCTTCATACGTCCTATAATCAGACGGTGACCGCAACTGGGCGGTTAAGTTCGAGCAACCCGAACCTGCAAAACATACCTATCCGTGACGCGCAGGGGAAAGAAATCCGTAAGGCTTTCATTGCAGATGAGGCATGCATCTTCTTCTCGGCCGACTATTCACAGATCGAGCTTCGCATAATGGCACATCTGAGCCAGGACCCGACAATGATCGATGCGTTCAACAGCGGAGAGGATATCCACGCCGCTACTGCTGCCAAAATATATAAGATCCCGATCAGCGAAGTAACAGGCGATATGCGCCGTAAGGCCAAGACTGCCAACTTCGGTATCATCTATGGCATATCGGTTTTCGGATTGGCAGAACGCTTATCTATTCCCCGCGGGGAGGCTAAAGAACTGATAGACGGCTATTTTGCCACTTACCCGAAGGTAAAGGAGTATATGGATAAGAGTATATCTGTAGCCCGTACCAATAATTATGTGGAAACTGTTTTCGGTCGCAAGCGCTATCTGCCGGACATCAATTCACGAAATACGACTGTACGCGGATATGCTGAACGAAACGCGATAAACGCACCTATACAAGGAAGTGCCGCCGATATTATCAAAGTGGCAATGAATCGTATATTCGATCGTTTTGAACGGGAAAATATCAAATCGAAAATGATTCTGCAAGTACATGACGAATTGAACTTCAATGTGGAAAGTAACGAACTGGATAAAGTTCAGAAAGTGGTAATAGAAGAAATGGAAAATGCTTATAAGCTGGCCGTCCCATTGAAAGCTGATTGTGGAAAAGGTAAGAACTGGTTGGAAGCGCATTGAATAAGTTTTAAAAATATTTATCAATATATTTTAGGCATGTAGAGGCAGATAAATATTTGCTTCTACTCTAACTTTTGAAAGCTATTTAATATCTAAATATTTTATTATTATGAAAAACTTTGTTTTGCTTATTCTATTTGTTTCATCACTCAATCCCCTGTTCGCACAACAAGCTGAGTCTCTTACAATCCACGATACTAGGGATGTCAATGATCAGCCAAACTTTGTAAATAAGACTCTCCGAGCAGACTTTAAATTCAGAAATACGATCTCTGCTCCAGGAACAGGAAACTATTCTACAAATATTACAATTGCTCCTTGGAATAACAATTCAGGGAATTTTCATCACCAACTTAACTTTAATAATGGTGGTATTTATTATAGAACAGGCTTACCTCAATCTACTAATTGGGATGAATGGAAGAAACTGATGGTAGTTGATGCTGATGGAAGCATCAATGGTACTCTCGATGTTAATGGAAAATTAACTACTATCGGAGATGTTATAGTAAGATCGGAACAAGTTCCCGCTCCTATGGAAGTTTGGGGTGGTAGACTAATATTTGGACAAGGATGGGAAAATGGTGACCCTATTTATTTCTCCCGGGTTAATATAAAAAGTGGACATTCAGAGCTTCGACTTAACCTTGGAGATGATGGCAGCGAGAAATTGACTTTAGGTTTTAATTATTTTGAGGATAACTTATGGAGAGAAAGAATCGTTTTTAGGGCGAATGGCTTTGTAGGCATAAAGGTTTCTGATCCTACATGCGAACTAGATGTAAATGGAAGAATAAAAGGAAACACACTAGATATCAACGAACTAATCCGGGCCAAAGAAGTCAAAATTCAAATACCTGATTGGTCTGATTTTGTATTTTCTCCTGATTATAAGCTCCCGACCCTATCGGAAGTAGAAAGCCATATCAAAGAAAAGCAGCACCTACCCGATATCCCATCAGAAAAAGAAGTAAAAGAGAACGGAATAGATATCGGAGAAATGCAAGCGAAGCTATTACAAAAGATAGAGGAACTGACTTTGTATGTCATCGATTTGAAGAAAGAAAATGAGATGCAAAATAAGTTAATAAAGGAACTTCAGAATGAAAAAACAAACCGTTAACCCCCTCCTATTTTCATAAAATATTCATACAGAAGGCTCAAACAAATCTTTCTGATTATCTTTGCCGGAAACAAAGCCGGATTGATGGAACACTTTCGAAACAAAATAGAGCGAAACAGAAAAAACCAATATTGCATATTCTTTGCAGTACTGGTTTTTCTTGCATTGTTTATGATGCTTTGCTTCGGGTCATCGTCTTCCTATTCGGGTTTCGACTTCAGCTTTCATTACAGACGGCTGTACACCTTGATTGACGCATTACAACATGGAGTTTATCCTTCGTTTTATGTCGATTTCGCCAATGTGGACGGATACGGCTATTTCACCAAAGGATTCTATTCCGATATCATCATGGTGCCGTTCGCTCTTGTAGGTACTTTTACAAGCGTGTATTTCGCTTATGACCTAATGGTATTTACCATGACGATATTGTGCGGCGTATTTATGTATCACACAGTCAATGTCATTTACAAAAGCTCATATGCGGCAGCCATCGCTGCTATACTTTACACTTTTGCCGTTTACCGCCTATACGATTTTTATCAGCGGGGAGCGCTTGCCGAAGCTTTGTCTTTTACATTCCTGCCTATTGCCTTTCTAGGTGTTTACTATATCATAAAAGGAGATTACAGGAAATGGTATGTGCTTGCTATCGGCTACAGCCTGCTTATATATACGCATGCCATTGCATCAGTGCTGATGTTTGTCACACTACTGATCTTACTGATTATCTATTGCAAGCCATTGATAAAAGAGCCGAAACGCTTTCTCTATCTTATTTTAGCGGGTATAGTCACTGTCGTTATCACATCTTACTATACTTTTCCGATGCTGGAACAATTATCTTCCAATTCCTTCTATCTGAATACGCATAGTCCGGGAGGGGGAGCCGGATATGGAAAGGTAGGGTTTGACTATATCTTATGGGGATTTATTAGTGGAATAGCCTATCCGGAAAAAGAACTGTGGACAGGGGTTGGCATTGTGCTTACACTGCTTCTGCTTTTTCGCTTTTTCGTTAAAAGGAAAAAAGATGATAAACTAAAAAGTGTGGATATAGGGGTAATAATCGGAATATGCTTTATCATAGCTATTTCACGTATTTTCCCCTGGGGACGGTTTCCGTTCAGCTTACTTTCTTTCATACAATATCCGTGGCGGCTATATGAATTTGTATCTTATTTCTTTGCCATAGCCGGAGCCTATTATTTATCTTTGGTAATTATAAAGAATAAGCAGCGGTTGATAGCTTCTGTAATAATTATTCTTGTAACAATGGCAACAATATATGTGCAAAGCGAGAACTATAAATCTCACGATTCATCGAAAGATTTGCCCGCCGATGCAAGAACTTTAGCATTAGAACCGACATACGAAAACGGATATAGGCTCATCGGACGCGAATATTTGCCGTCTGCATTGGAAGACATTCATTATTCCCACATCAGAGGAGAGAAAGTAGAAGGAAAGGACGAAAGTACTATAATCAGCAATCTGAGGCGCGAATATAATACAGTCGTATTTAATGTATCGTTAAATAAACCGGATACCCTGACACTGCCTCTACTTTATTACCTCGGGTACACAGCTACCCTCAACGGGGAAGAGTTGCATGTGATGCAAGGTCACATGGCCTTTGTAAATATACCTGTAAATGAATCGGGAGAAGTAAGAACCTGGTATGAAGGAACAACGATTCAAAGAATAAGTATATACATATCTCTGATAAGTATATTATCTTTGTGTGTTTATATAACTTTACTAAACAGAAAAAAGAAAAATGGACTGGTTCAGCCGCATCCCCGATAAGATAGCAACAAATAAGAAAAGCCACTTCTGGTTGTTCTTTGCTTTACTATTGTTTCTTTCGGCGGTGATGATGTATCTATACCAGCCGCTTTGCCCGGGGCAGGATTTTTTCTTTCATTACAGGCGGTTACAGGCTTTGATGGATGGAATGAAGGCCAGCCCTATGCTTATTTACCTCGACTATAATGCCATCGATGGATACGGTTATTTCACAAAAGCATTCTATCCCGACTTCGTGTTGATTCCTTTTGCGCTTATTGGTAACCTGACAAACCTCGAGTTTGCTTATCAGTTTATGGTATTTACAATGACGGTCTTATGCGGTGTATTTACATATATCACTGTAAATCGTATTTATAAAAAACCGTTTGCCGCCGCAATAGCAACTTTGCTATATACCTTCTGCGTATACCGCTTACTGGATTTGTATCACCGGGCGGCACTGGGCGAAACGCTTACATTCACATTTATCCCGATTGTCTTCCTTGGGCTTTATCATATTATCAAAGGAGATTATAAAAAATGGTATATTCTGGCAATAGGCTTCAGCCTGATGATTTTCACTCACCTGATATCTTCCGTGCTGATGTTCTTCACCTTGCTTATATTCCTCATCATCTATTATAAACCGCTGTTAAAAGAACCTAAGCGCCTTCTTTATCTGGCAGTAACAGGAATCACGACCTTGATAATCACAGCTTATTATCTTTTCCCGATGCTGGAACAGGCGATAACAACTACATTCTATTACGAAAGCCGCGAATTGATGGCAAAAACGCAGGACTCGGCTCTACCATTCCATTGGATTATCTGGGGCATGTTTACCGGAATTGTTACCCCTGCTCAGGCCTTCATTCCGGGAGTCGGTTTTCTGCTTACAGGTGCTGCTGCGTTAAGGTTGTTCGTTTATAGGAAATCAGCTGAATTACGAAGTGTCGATATAGGGGTTGTCATCGGATTGGTATATATTGTAGCCTCTTCCCCATTGTTTCCGTGGTCTGTTTTTCCGTTCAATAAGCTGAATTTTATTCAGATGGCATGGCGGTTGTTCGAGTTCACAAGTTTCTTTTTCGCCGTTGCCGGAGGATATTATTTATCACTGATACTAAAATCGAACGGGCGAAAAGTAACTGCCGGATTTACCGTTGTGATATTACTCGCATTTATTATGATTAATGACGCCAAATCGTATGAAATGTATCGCTGCGGACGTCCCATTACCCAAGTGGCTGCATTCAACAACGACTATCATCTGGGAGGTATGGAATACATTCCATCGAGTGTTCCGTCTATTGAGTACATGCACAAACGAGGGGATAGTATAAGAACTGAATATAGCGAAACAACCATAACCAATCTGGGGAAAGAAAAAGGCGTTACCTCCTTCGATATAACTATAAATAATAGTGAGGCGGCCGAACTGCCATTGATTTATTACAAAGGATATACCGCCACGCTAAATGATAAGGAAATACCAGTTGCGGAAAGTGAAAACGGATTAGTACAGTTGCCTATCGGACAATCAGGGCATATACAGGTATATTATGGAGGGACTGTTATTCAGAAAATAAGTTATTTTATAACACTGGCAGGCATATTCGCTACCTGTATTTATATATTTTTGCAGAAGCGCAAACCCACAAGAGGATTTAATACGAACAATAAATGAACCTTCTAAGAAATATAGCCGATAAAATAGCAGCAAAAAAGAAAAGCCACTTTTGGATATTCTTTTTTGTACTGATACTCTTATCACTGGCTATGCTATATTTCTATCTGCCATTCATTCCGGGGCACGATTCTTATTTTCACTTTAGGAGATTGCAGGCACTTATGGACGGCATAAAAGAAAGCCCTTTCCTCATCTATATGGATTATACGGCCATTGAAGGTTACGGCTATTTCACAAAAGGTTTTTATCCCGATTTTGTCCTTATTCCGTTTGCAATAATAGGGAACCTGACAAATCTGGATTTTGCTTACCACTTCACAGTATTTACAATGACGGTATTGTGCGGGGTATTTACATATATGGCCGTCAATCGTATTTACAAAAGTTCGTATGCAGCAGCCATATCAGCCGTTTTATATACATTTGCCCTGTATCGCCTGCTCGATGTATTTCACCGGGGGGCATTGGGAGAAGCCATTTCTTTTACATTCGTCCCTCTTGCCATATTAGGAATCTATGAAATTATAAAAGGCGATTATAAAAAATGGTATATCCTTACCATTGCTTTCAGCCTGCTATTTTTCAATCATGCCTTATCTACCCTGCTTATGTTCATAACTGTGGTAATATTAGTATCGATATATTACAAGTCTATGCTCAAAGAGCCGAAACGGATTAAATATCTGATCATAGCGGGTATTGTTACTATACCGGTAATCAGCTATGCATTATTTCCGATGATAGAACAGCTGAGTTCAAACTCTTTCTATTATGAAATGAACCCGCTGATGTCGATGGAAGATTCACTTCTAGGAACTTCAGCCATTATCTCAGGCTTATTTATGAGTATTATATATCCTCTGCGGACGTTCACCCCGGCCATCGGCTTATTACTGACATGCGGTATTTTATTACGGTTATTTGTATCCGGAAAATCCGCACGCTTAAAGAGCGTAGATACAGGTGTGATTATCGGGCTTGTATATGTGTGCATGTCCTCCTATTGGTTTCCCTGGTCGGTATTTCCCTTTAATAAGCTGGGCATAATTCAGATACCATGGCGGTTATACGAATTTGCGTCGTATTTCTTTGCTGTTGCGGGTGGCTATTATCTGGCGTTGCTTTTGAAATCCAATCTGCGTAGATTGATAGCCGGTGGATTGGTCGTTATTTGCACCTTGTTTGTCCTAATGAATGATGCGAAACTGTATCATGATACAAGGATTACCGAAGATATAAAAAGAGAAGCATTGCCGGAGAATCGTTATCACCTTATCGGCTTGGAGTATCTGCCTGTAAAGGTTCCATCGATAGAATACCTTATTGAAAGGGGTGATTCTGTAAAGAGCGATCACAGCAATATTTCCAATCTGGAAAGAGATAAAGCCGTAATAACTTTCCATACTGAAACAAACCGTACAGATAATCTGGAATTACCCCTGATATACTACAAAGGATACACAGCGAAACTGAACGGTGAAAACATCTCTGTAAGCGAAAGTGACAACGGGCTGGTACAAATACCTGTAAATAAATCAGGCGATATAAAAGTCTATTACGGGGGAACAATAATCCAGAAACTGAGCTGGATAATAACCTTACTCAGCATTCTCAGCTTGTGTGCCTATATTTTCTTATCTAAGAAGAAAGAAAAAATAAGAATAGTGAATGAATAGTGTAAACGACATAAAAACAGACAGTAAATATTCATTTTGGATATTCCTGTCCTTATTATTCGCCTTATCCCTGTTTATGGTATGCTGGTTCGGGCCTGTATCGGCATACGCGGGACACGACTATTTCTTCAACATAGGGAGGTTCAATGTGCTGATTGATGCGTTGAAATCGGGCGATTACCCTATTTACATAGACTACAACGCTCTCGAAGGCTATGGATATTTCACCAAAGGATTTTATCCCGACCTTATAATATTGCCGTTTGCAGCATTGGGCATCCTCACAGGCACAATCGCAGCATACAATGTGATGATTTTTACCATGACATTCCTCTGCGGATTGTTCACATATATTGCAGTGAATACAGTATTCAAGAATACATTCGTAGCATCGGCAAGCGCGATTCTATATACATTTTCGGCTTATCATCTTTTCGACTGGTATAACCGTGCAGCATTGGGCGAATCGCTTTCATTCACGTTCCTGCCTGTTATATTCCTCGGGCTTTACCACATCATAAAGGGCGATTACAGAAAATGGTATTTGCTGACAATCGGATATAGCCTGCTTATTTATACACATCTGCTATCATCGGTACTTACCTTTATTACACTCGCTCTTATCGTTATCATCTGCTATAAGCCACTGATAAAAGAACCCAAGCGGATAGGTTACTTAGTACTGGCAGCAATAATCACATTGCCTATCGTAAGCAGCTATATACTGACACTGCTTGAACAAATGACATCCAATACATTCTATTACAGCACAACAGAAAACATTACAGGACAAACCAAACTCGACTGGCAGGACCTCGGCTGGGGATTTCTCAGCGGAATATTATATCCCAAAACTGAAAATATGGCGGGTACAGGTCCGTTGCTTATCTTACTTGTATTATTAAGGTTGTTTGTAAAAGAGAAAAGCTCATCTGTCAAGGTTGCTGATTTTTGCCTTTTAACCGGGATTATCCTGCTAGTCTTTGCTTCTGCTATTTTCCCTTGGGGACGGCTGCCACTCGGATTCATCCAGTTCCCGTGGCGATTGTATGAATTTATTATATTTTTCTTTGCCGTTAGCGGAGCATATTACTTATCTGTGATAGTAAGAAACATAAAACAGCAGATTGTCGCGGGAAGTGTGATTATACTTTTTACTCTCATTACCTTCGTTGTAAACAATAACAATTATAAACACTGGCAATCACTGGCCATAAGTGAAGCTCCGCATTGGTTCACAGGAGTTGCCTCGGTAGAGAATGAATATTATCTGGGCGGGCTGGAATATCTTCCTGAAAAAGTGACGTCGCACCATTATATACATGAGCGGGAAGATACGGTGATATCCGAAAGACAGGAAGCTGTTGTCTCTAACTTTACAAGAAAAGAAAGCATTTCCTCGTTTGATATAAAGACAAACAATCCGGATAAACTGGAACTGCCGTTAGTATATTACAAAGGGTATGAAGCGGCATATTTAGATAAAAAGAATGGAATACCCGTTACTGAAAGTGGAAACGGATTGGTACAGATAGAAGCCGATAAATCAGGGCAAATAGAGGTCGTTTACAGATGGACAGCCACACAGCAATATAGCTGGTATATTTCCATATTGAGCACTATCGGGCTGATAATATATATCTTTGTCTCTAAGCGCAAACGGAGTGATGTAAACAAATGATGAATACAATAAATAGTCTTATAGTAACCATAGCAGCTAATAAGAAATCCCATTTCTGGGTTTTCTTTACCACATTGATACTTCTTTCATTTTATATGACAGAAGTCTTCGGCGCGGTGTACGAGCACCCGGGCTATGACTATTACTTTCACCTGAAACGTTTCGAGGCACTGATTACTGCGCTTCGGGAAGGTACTTTCCCGCACTATATAGATTATGCTGCGGCACTGAACTACGGCTATCTGAGCAAGGTATTCTACTCCGATGTGATATTGATTCCTTTTGCCGCATTGGGTATACTTATCGGTTCGTACAATGCATTCGAAGTGATGCTGTTTACCATGACCATTCTTTGCGGAATATTCATGTATTCTGCGGTGAAAACAATATATAAGAGTTCGTTTACTGCTTTTGTTGCAGGGATACTCTATACATTCTCCGTCTATCGCTTCTATGATATTTACAACCGTGGTGCCATGGGCGAAGTCTTTGCCTTTACATTTATTCCCTTGGTATTCCTGGGACTTTACCATATAATTAAAGGCGATTATAAGAAATGGTATATTATTGCCATTGGTTTCAGTCTGCTTATTTTTTCACATGTTATCTCTACGGTTCTCACGTTTATTACAGTGGTGATAGTTCTTATTTTCTACTGTAAACCATTGATAAAAGAACCTAAGAGGATAGCTTATCTCATTCTTGCGGGAATTGTCACTATAGCCGTTACAGCAGTCTATATATTTCCGCTTCTGGAACAGATGCAAGCAAACACATACCGCTATGAAACGAACAACTGGACACTACCTGCCAATGCCAAGATTCCTCTCGATTATGTTTTCTGGGGATTGGTGAGCGGATTCTATTATCGGGATGATATATCGATCGTAGGCATCGGTATTTTGCTGACTTCGGTTATTCTGCTTCGCTTCTTTATCAGGGGTAAATCAGAACTGCTGAAAAGTGTGCATATCGGGCTGCTTATCGGGCTGTTCTATATTTTTGCATCTTCGCAGTTATTCCCGTGGGGACGGTTTCCGTTCACCCTGTTGTCTTTTATTCAATATCCGGGGCGGTTATATCTGCTGGTGACATTCTTCTTTGCTGTAGCAGGGGGATATTACCTTTCGAAAATATTTATGAAAGAAAAAGCCCGTTTCATCGTTGTTTTAGCTGTTATTCTATGCACTTCCATAGTAATATATATGCACAACGATAATTACAGGATTATGCATACCCACATCGGGCAAACAAATGAAAGGCCTGATGCCAGCAATTTTTTCTACCTGAATGGAGCGGAATATGTTCCCGATAAAGCAGAATCTGCTTACCACATTCTTCTTAGAGGTGACAGTATTACTTCCATAAATGGAAATACAACGATTGAAAGCCATAGCCGGGACAAGCATATACTAAGTATCAGCATAAATACGCAAAGCACTGATTCATTGGAGCTCCCGCTTTTCTATTATAAAGGTTACACGGCAGAACTTAACAACAAAGACTTACCAATCATCCAAAGCGCACATGGTCTTATACAAATACCCGTAAATGAAACGGGTGATGTGAAAGTATATTACGAAGGTACAATTATTCAAAAAGTGAGCTTCGGTATTTCCATTCTCGCTATATTTGCATTGTGTATTTATATCTTTATACAGAAAAGAAGGAAACCATCTAAAACGTAATACAATGCAATATTCTAACTGGGATTACATATACGCCATATTCATGCTCATTTTCGGCATTTTTATGATTATCAGTCCGCGCTCACTCATGCGCAAGGCCAAATACGACGAAGAAAGCCTGAAAACTGAATCGTGGGTCAAAAAAGCAGGCATCGGCCTGTGTATAATAGCTCCCCTTTTCGCCCTCTTCATATACTACAAGATGCATGCTTGACGGCTTCGTCGAATATGGCTATATCGGCCTTTTCCTGGCATCTTTTCTGGCGGCAACCATTCTGCCATTCGGGTCGGAATTTGTCTTTGCCGGACTGTTGGCTATGGGGATGAATGCCTGGGGGTGTGTCATTGTAGCTTCGGTAGGCAACTGGCTGGGAGGTATGACCAACTATTACCTCGGTCGTCTGGGAAAAATAGAATGGATAGAAAAATACCTGAAAGTAGACCGGGGCAAGATAGAGAAGATGCAGCAATGGCTGGAGGGTAAAGGCGCGATTATGGCCTTTTTCAGCTTTATGCCCATTGTAGGTGATGTCATCGCGCTAGCTTTGGGATATATGCGGGCAAATGTATATATTGTCAATGTGGCGATGTTCTCTGGTAAATTGCTGCGGTATATATTGATAATGTATGGTGTGAGTTGGATAATATAACGAATATTAATCAGGAAAATTTATCTATATATAGCTAATAGCCGTTAGCCTATAGCTCTTTGAAAAAATTAATTAGCAAATGAGTGAAATAGTGTAACCTTTGTTACCTTTTAACATTTACGGGTTGGTGAGCGCCCTATTTTATTTCACGCTAAGGCGCAAAGCTTTACTTGTAAGCGTTAAGTAGGAGTTCTAATTGTTGACTGCTAATTGTTGACTGTTTACTGATATATGTGTTACTTTTGTTACCTTTTATTAAAAAAATCAGTAAGAAGAAGAGGAGCAGCACGAAGTTTTTAGAAGAAACGTGACACGTCAAAAATAGCGTAAAAAGTGTCAAGTTTGTCAAGTTTTTTAAATATTGAAAATCAAAAAGCAGAATAAAGAAACCATTATGGAAGATATATCTTTGATAGAAAGCATTCGCCAGCGGCCTGCCATGTATGTTGGAAGTAAAGAGGCTAAAGGTATCGCTACGATGATGGAATACCTTATCGTAGACCTGATGTCATCGGCAAATATGGAAGAAGTAGATATAGACCTGACGTCGGATGGCGCAATTGGCATTACATCATCTGCCATAGATGCAGATTCTCTGATAAGAAAACTTGGGCTTCTGAAGAAGGCGGAAAATAGCGAAGGACATAAGAATATTATGGCTCTGTCGGTAATTATAGGTCTAAGCCGATCGGTGAAGATGGAAGTATATAACGGAGGTAAAATATATACGCTCTTGTCTCAAAACGGGCGATTCGAAACAAGTGTAGAAGAGGGCTACCTGAGAGAAGATCTCATTATAAATTTTGTTCCTGACACTGACATATTCGAAACCACAGATATTAGCTTTGAATATTTCTGCTCCGCATTCCGCAAAACGGCTTACCTCAACCCTCAGATAAAAATCAGTTTCAGCGACAATCTGCATAATGATTTCCAACAAAGTGTATTTCATTACCCAAAAGGAATATTCCATAAAATGGATATGTTGGTAATGGAACGAGCGGTCAACGATATCCCTTTTCGCTTAGATATAGAAAAGAAACATAACGGATTTCTTTACAAAATATCTATAGCACTTCTCGACTATGAGACATGCTTTCATATAGAATCTTTTGCAGGAAATACTGTAACTTACAATCATGGATCACTTATCAATGGAATTAAGAAAGGAATAATAAAATTCACAAAAGGAGATACAGATCAGAATAACGATATTGACCTGAGCAATTGGGGACTTATAATTATCGCATCGGTATCCGGTTCAGAATTTACCTTTGGCGGATCTTTGAAAATAGAATTGGAACAGCCCGAAATAGAAAGTGCCGCTGAAGAAATCGTTTACAAAGAATTAACGGACTATATGGAATCTGACAGGGATAAAACCGTTAAATTTGCAGAAAGATTCTAAGTTTAAAAGAAATCATGTCAACCATCTTATTTCACGAAATTGTATTCGGCCCTATACACAGCCGCCGACTTGGTAGTTCGCTGGGAATGAACCTATTGCCCTACGACGGCAAACTGTGTTCGTTCGACTGTATTTACTGTGAATGCGGATACAATAAAGACTTCAGAACGAAGACAAAACTTCCCGACCGCGAAAATGTAAGAGCGGCATTAGAAGATAAACTGATACGGCTCAAAGGCGAAAATACCTCCATTGATGTCATAACCTTTGCCGGAAACGGGGAGCCGACTATGCATCCCCAATTTGCCGGAATCATTGATGATACGATAGAACTGCGGAACAAATATTTTCCAAAGGCAAAGATCAGCGTATTATCGAATGCGATGCATGCCGGCAAACAGAAAGTCTTCGATGCGCTGGAAAAGGTAGATAATAATATACTTAAACTTGACTCTGGCATATTGGAAACCGTGCGTCTGATAGACCGTCCCAATTCGCCGGAATACAGTATCGAGAAACAAAAGGAGATATTCAATCGCTTCAAGGGCAATTTCATTATGCAAACAATGTTTGTAACGGGTAGCCACAATGGAAAAACCGTGGACAACACCACAGAAGAGGAAATCTCGACATGGTTGCAAGTGGTGAAGGAAACCAACCCGCGTGAAGTAATGATATACACTATCGACAGGGAAACTCCCGAAAAGAATCTCGAGAAAGCGTCTGTGGAGAAATTAAAGGAAATCGCAAAGCGTATCGAAGAATTAGGAATAAAGGTCAATGTTGCAGGTTAAGCAATATTGATAATAAACAACTCTATAAATAAATTAAACATAATAATGGTAACAATCGTATTCAGCCACCCATGGCATGGTAGTTTTAATAAAGCTATTTTAGACACAATTACAGCAAAATTCGAACAACAAAACAAGGCTTATCAGGTTATCGACCTCCCTAAAGATAAATTCAACCCGTCATTTTCAGAAGCAGAACTTGCAGTATACAATCAGGGAAAGGCTATCGACCCGCTCGTTCTGAAATATCAGGAGATGCTGAAAAAATCTGATGAGGCTATATTCATATATCCGATCTGGTGGGGAACAATGCCTGCTATACTGAAAGGCTTTTTCGACAAAGTACTCCTTCAAGGTTTTGCTTTCAGCTATGAAAATGGGTGGACTCCATTACTCAAAATCGGACGGACTACAGTAATCACAACATCGGAGAGTGCCGGCGAAATATTTAAGCCTTTTGTTCAGGATTATTTTATTCCTAACATGCTTTATTCGGTAGGTATAAACAATGCCACATGGCTCAATTGTGAGCACACTTCTACCGGTACGGACGAGATGCGTAAAGACTTCCTCAAGAAAGTGGAAGCTACGGTGTGATATAGAAAAACTTAAAAATACAAAGGGACAGACTATACAGCCTGTCCCTCCTTATCTTCTATAAAGAACCTGAACATTAAGCACCAACGACTACACTCCTACTCCCATCTTCCAACACCTTGATACTAACAGTCACTGTATCGGCCGGCAGGAGGTTCTCAATCAGTTCGGGCCACTCGATAAAGCAAAGGCTACCACTGTAGAAATAATCTTCGTAGCCAAAATCGAAAGCCTCTTCCACTTTGTTAATCCGGTAGAAATCGAAGTGGTAAATCAGTTCTCCGCTATCGGAACGATATTCGTTGACTATGGCGAATGTAGGGCTGTTTATAGTATCAGATACCCCTAGCTTCTCACAGATGGCTTTGATGAAAGTAGTCTTGCCTGCTCCCATTTCGCCGCGAAAAGCAAAGACAGTATTATCGCCCATTGCCTTTACAAATTCGGTAGCAGCCTCGTCTATGTTCTCAAGAGATTTTATTGTAATATTCATATTTAGTTATCATTAATTTGATTACAAAGATATATTTTGTCTTTCATTCTTTCTACTTTTTTACGCCTATCTCCTTATTTTATTTGATGAGGTTTACATAAAATTATCTATATGGAAAGAAAAAGGAGTTGCAGTATAAGAAAAAGGAGAATTATATCTATTTGTCCGTTTTGAAGATAATAACAAAGCTATGTAGATTTTGTTAGTTAATTCTTATGAGGAAGCAGAAATTATATTACAGCCCGGCCCTTTTTATTAAAAATAAATATTGTCTTAATTATGATTTACTCTCTTTAGCAGAAGCAAATGATAAAAACAATTATTTACTAAAAGATGCCTCAAAAAGAAACTTGGATAAATAATTTTGACTAAATTTCAATTTTTAATCTTTAGGCTATGATACTATTAATAAAAAATTCCTTTGTTGCAAATTTCTAAAGATTCAGAAATTACCGTTTCCGGGATTATATATTCAATATTTTCAAGTATATAGTTTTAGCCTTGACAACATTGCAAAATAGCTGATTAAATACAGCTGACAATTACCATGTGAATGTATTTTTCGTATCTTTCGTGCTATGAAAAAGATTAAGGGTCATTAAGATTTTTAGGTACAATACCTTCGTTTGAGCAAACTAAGTCAATTGGGCGATCCGTTGGAACCTTTAAATGCGAGGTTGATTGAACGTTATTCTTTTGAATAAAATAAGCTTAAACAACGATTACGAACTACTGATCTGGAATTAGTTTTATATAATTTTTCCAGTCCTGACTTTTCTTCTTCTATTGATATAGAAAATTTCATAACAAATTAGCTATAAGATAATGCATTAAACAATCAGCCAATTACGTAAGAATGCGACAATAAATATTAAAAATTACTTAATTAAGCAGAATATGGGAAGAAAACGACAGGTATTATTTGAAAAGATCATTTATCAGGATGGTTATTCGTTTGGCGAACGCACGTTCCGTTTCGACTCCATTTATAAGACATGGCACTATCATCCCGAATATGAATTAATGTATATCCGTGAAGGTGAGGGTAATTTTTTTATCGACAACGCCGTTTATCCGTTCAAAAAAGGCGATTTGTATTTCATTGGGGCCAACATCCCTCATATATTTGCGTGCGATATGGAGTACAACAAAGCGCAAGGCTACACATACATACGCCAAGTCGTACAATTTACCGAGAAGATTTTACCTCAGGACTTTACAGAACAACGAGAGTTTAGTAATATTGCCAGACTGTTAGACAGAGGACGATTTGGTATCGATTTTACGGCATCACGGTCGGCGAAACAGGTGGTCGAATTGTTGGACATGATACCGGAAAGCAACAGTATTCGTAAAATATGGGACGTGTATAAAATGCTGGATATTCTTGGGCAGGAGCAGGATTATGAACAACTGCTTGCTTACGACTGTAATGAGTTGGGCAACCATAAGGATGATGTTGTAAATAAAGTTTATCTCTATCTTAAGGCTAATATGCATAATGAGATAAGGCTTAACGACATTGCTGAGTTTGTGAATTATTGTCCCAATACGCTTTGTAACTACTTTAAGAAGAGTACCGGTAAGACTATATTTAACTATCTGAACGAGATACGCATACAACATAGCTGGAAATTGCTGGCTCATACAGACAAAAATATAGTGGAGATTGCCTACGAATCTGGGTACAATAGTATCTCACACTTCAATGAGCAATTTGTAAAATATAGCGGTGTAACGCCCACCGATTATCGTGTCTCGCATCAAAAAAGCATGGAACTAAAAGGGTTATAGCTAGTTATTACTCGTATTATTAAGACATCTGAATGTTGAATCTCAGCATTAAGGTGTCATTTTTACCTTCTTAATATTAAGCTATTCTGATCAAAATATTAAAATACCGTATGGATTTTAGAAAATAGACAAAAACATTCTCTGAAAATAGCTATTATTTTGTGTTAGTGATTAAACACTAAGCCTATTAACCTAATACAAAAAGAAAAATGAGCAAGAAAATAGTCTGTTTCGGAGAGATAATGTTACGTCTGGCAGCTCCCGGATTTCTAAGATTCAGTCAAGCCGACAGCTTTATTGCGACCTACTGCGGCGGAGAGGCAAATGTAGCTGTATCACTGGCAAATTTCGGGCTAAATGCCGAATTCGTAACCCGACTTCCTGACAATGATATCGCTCGTGCGTGTCTGCAAAGTTTACACAAGTACAGTGTCAAAACGCCAAATGTAATCTATGGCGGCGACCGTTTGGGAGTTTATTTCCTTGAAACCGGAGCAGTAGCCCGCCCGGGAAAAGTGATTTATGACCGTACGCATTCATCGATTTCAGAGATTGAAACAGGGATGATAGATTGGCATAAGATTTTCGAAGGAGCTGATTGGTTTCATTGGACAGGTATCACACCTGCCATTTCACAAGGAGCGGCAGATGTATGCGCTGAAGCTATCAAAGTTGCCCGAGAGATGGGATTGACGGTTTCTGTCGACTTGAACCATCGTAAAAACCTGTGGAAATACGGCAAAACCGCATCGGAAGTGATGCCCGAATTAGTAGCCGAATGCGACGTTATACTCGGGAATGAGGAGGATGCAGAAACTGTATTCGGCATTAAACCCGAAAATTTTGATGCAACCCAAACCGAAGGATACATCGAAGCCACGGCTTTTGAATCGGTGTGTCGCCAATTGATGGATCATTTTCCACAGGCTAAAAAAGTGGTGATAACACTGCGCGGTTCGATTAATGCAAGTCACAATACATGGTCGGGGGTTCTTTATAATGGCGACAAACTGTATACTGCACCAACATATAACATTACGTATATAGTAGACCGTGTCGGCGGTGGTGACTCGTTTATGGGAGCATTGATTTACGGATTGTTGGCTTGGCCGGAGGATGACAAACAGGCGTTGGAATTTGCTACTGCAGCCTCGTGCCTGAAGCATACGATGTATGGAGATTTTAACCTAACGACTGTTACTGAAGTTGAAAACCTTATGCATGGTGATGGTAGTGGACGTGTCGTTCGATAAAAACAGATGATTATGGGAGAATTTTCATGGACGCTTTTCGAACAAATACCCATTGTGGGAATCATCCGAGGCATGCAACGCGATGTCTACGAGCAGGTTTTGCCGCTCTATGTCAAGGCAGGACTGACCAATATTGAGATCACAATGAATACACCCGATATGTGTGGGTTGATGCGATACACACTTGAACAATACGGTTCGCAATTGAACGTCGGAGCAGGGACGGTGTGCTCGTTAGACGATTTGAATAATGCTTTGGATGCTGGAGCGCAGTTTGTGGTAACTCCGATTGTGAACGAAGAGGTTATCTGTGAATGCCTGAAGCGTGAAATTCCGATATTTCCGGGAGCAATGACACCGTCAGAGATATATCGGGCATCGTCTTTAGGCATAGAAGTGGTAAAGCTGTTTCCGGCAGGAAATTTAGGTGTGGCTTACCTAAAAGATGTGAGAGGCCCTTTGAGCGAAGTACGATTCTTGCCTACAGGTGGTATCAGCCTCGAAAACATGGCTAACTTTCTAAAAGCCGGAGTAGAAGGATTTGGAATAGGCTCACCGCTGTTCGATAAAACGATGATCGATGCGCAAGATTGGGATGGGCTGTACGGACATTTTAGAAGTTATGTAACCTTGATGAATACTTATAAATCGAACAGAAAATGAAAATGAAAAATTATCGCTGGGTGGTGGTCGCATTACTGTTCATCGCCACGACCATAAACTATATGGATCGGCAGATAATCGGGTTGCTGAAACCGATCTTGGAAAGCGAATTCAGCTGGACAGAGACCGACTATGCCCATATTATTATGGCATTTACGGCGGCGTACGCTGTAGGGTTGTTGGTTATGGGGCGCTTCATCGACTGGATCGGGACGAGATTCGGATTCGCGATCTCGGCAACAATATGGAGTCTTGCAGGCATGCTGCATGCCGTAGCCCGAAGCGTTGGAGGTTTTTCTTTCGCACGCATTGGTTTGGGAATCGGTGAAGCAGGTAACTTTCCGGCATGTACCAAAGCCGTCTCGGAATGGTTCCCGAAACGGGAACGTGCCGTGGCAACCGGTATTTTCAACTCAGGAACAAGTATAGGAGTCGTTTTAGCGCTGATACTGACTCCTATAATCCTTAGTTCGTACGGCTGGCACGAGGTGTTCTGGATTACGGGTGGTATCGGGCTGGTTTGGGTTGTATTGTGGCTGTGGCTGTATGAGCTTCCAAGGCGGCAAAAACGCATCACTGAAAAGGAGTTGGCATTGATCGAAGAGGACGGTGAAGAGGTTGCGGAAAACGCTCCGAAAGTCAAATGGATTTCGCTGTTCCGAAAGCCTCAAACATGGGCCGTGATCTCTGGTAAGCTGTTTATCGACCCGATCTATTGGTTTTTCCTGTTTTGGTTGCCATCGTATTTCCGTACAAGTTTCGATATAGATCTCTCGAAACCGAGCATCCCACTGATGATTATTTATACGGCTACTACCATCGGAAGTATCGCTGGAGGCTATCTTTCCTCACATCTGATTAAACGGGGCTGGGGTGTATCCAAAGCACGCCTGGCAGCATTGTTGATCTTCGCCATCATCGAGTTGAGCGTGATCGGGATGCAGTTCATAACCGATATGTGGCTTGCTGTGGCTATTTTGAGTTTAGCAGTTGCCGTACATCAGGCATGGGCTACGAACATCTTTACGCTGGCTTCGGATATGTTCCCAAAACAAAATGTGAGTTCGGTGGTTGGTATCGCGGGTATGTCAGGCGCAGTCGGCGGAATCTTATTCCCACTGTTTGTAGGCGGTATACTGGATCATTTCCGGCTTTTGGGCGATATTTCGGTCGGCTACAATATAATATTTACAGTCTGCGGGTGTACATATTTGCTTGTCTGGGCGCTGATATTATTCCTTGTTCGCAAATCGAAAGAACAGCATTGAATTAAAAACCTTAAAATTACTATGAAAAAAACTTTATTAACCTTATTGTTCCTATGCGGAGCAAGCATACTTTTCGGACAGCCAAAGCTACTGAAAGATGATAAAGATCGCCACAATACGGCTATCGTGATAGCCGATCCTGATGTGGATTCGCTGTTGAAAGATAGAAAACATGAACTTGTGCCTAGCATAGCCGCTAAAAAAGATGGTAGTGTGATCCATGCCGCATGGTACGTCGGAGGTCGTGGCGAAGGTTCGGGAAATTTAGTAACAGTAGCTGTAAGTACTGACAACGGGCAAACGTGGATGCGTGACAAACTGATCGTATATCCGAAACTCCCCTCTTCGGATCGTTTCTTTGACCCTGTTCTCTGGCGCGATAGCAACAATGACATATGGTTGTTTTACGCCGTCAGCCAGCGTGGACTTCATTGGGATCTGCGTGGGGGTATAAATGCCATTAAGTTGGATTGGGATGGGAAAAAGATAAAACACTCTGCGCCAAAACTCATTTCATACGGGGTGATGATGACAAAACCGATCGAGGTGGAGGAAATTGCACAGACTTTATTCCCGATATCTGTGTGGGACTTCGAACACGATTGGTCGAAGGATGAGCACTATATTGGCGGAGGAACGTTTGTGTACAGTAGTCCTCTCGGGAAGAACAGCCCGACGGTCAATGAAGAGCTTGAACCCTATACCTCGATAAGGCATCTGCCTATGGCTGCACGTATTTATGACGAACATCAGATTGCACAAGTACAAGATGGAGAGTTTTTGCTATTACTGCGAGGCAAGGCAGGCCTATATTCATCACGGAGTTATGATTACGGTAAGACATGGACGCCTTATGAGTCGTTTACAGCCGCTGGTACTGCTGCTTCCAGCCGTTTCTATATCGGGCGACTGAATTCGGGCAATCTTATTCTTGTAATGAATGCAAGCACAAGTCGTAGTAATATGACTGTATTTGTTTCCGAAGACGGCGGTTTGACATGGCCGTACAGTTTGCTTATCGACCACAGATCAGATGTATCATACCCTGATATATCACAGACTGATGATGGAGCAATTCACCTGACATTCGACCGCGACAGATACGGAGCTAAAGAGATCTGGTACTGTCGTTTTACAGAACAGGATATAAAAAATAAAGATATATACAGCGTATTCAGATTGAACATAAATCAAAAATAGATGAATTATGAAAGTAAAAAGAATCATTATTATTTTATTGTCGTGTGTCTCAACATCGTTGTCGGCACAGCAAAATCCGGATGTAGATGTATGGTATAAGGAGTATGAACCTCGAATCGAAAAAGCGGTAAAAAACAACCTGAAACTAAAGCTGGAGTTTGCGGAAGATCTACGCCGTTCGAACCCCGATTATGTAATCTTTGTTCCCGAGGTCGATCCCAACCGGCTTGGCGATATGTATAACGACCATATTCAAGTTTTCGACAAACCCGATGCCAAGAATATGCTTTTTGCCGTATGGTGTCAGGCATCGGTAGAGGGTGCATTAGACCAGCATATAGCTTTCTCTCGAAGTCACGATAAAGGTAAAACTTGGGAAAAACCTCATGTTTTGGCAGGTTATAAAACTGTTGCCGAAGGTTACGCAAACGGTGGAGCGATCGCAAGCTGGGCTTTTCCGATGGTAAGCCATGCGGGGCGCATCTATATCATATACAATCAATTTGTTCCGGGAAAGGTCGCCACCAGCAGGCAGCATACTGGTCTGATGATGTGTATTTGCAGTGATGACAACGGTGTAACATGGAGTAAACCTGCCGAGTTGCCGATTCCCAGAACCTCATATGACCCCCTTGATACGACAATTCCTCCTGAATGGGTTGTATGGCAACGCCCCTTGCGTCAGGGTAAAAACGGAAATTATCTTGTTGGCGTAACCCATATGTCAGCTCCACACGCTCATGCCAAACGCAGAACGGCTACATCATTCATCCATTTCGATAACATTGATCAGAATCCAGAGCCTAAAGATGTCGCAGTACGTTGGGTGATGACTGGTGAGAAAGCTCTGCAACATAAGACTCATTGTGAAGAACCGAGCGTAGCTATACTCCCTGACGGACGTCTGTTTTGTATCATGCGGGCGGGTAGCGGTACACCTGTATGGTCCGTGAGCTCCGATAAAGGAGAGACATGGAGCAATCCCCGTGAACTTTTGACCCGTGACGGAGGCGAGCCGATTCCTCACCCACTGTCTCCGTGTCCGATGTACGACTGGAAAGGAAATGAAGCCGCCAGTGGGTATTATTTCCTTTTGGTTCACAACAAATTCAATAAAGACAATCCCAGCCCTTGGCAGACTCGAGGTCCGCTTTATATGTTTGCCGGACGTTATCATGAAGGAGCTGATCAGCCTGTGTGGTTCGATGCCAAGCCAAATGTGTTTATCGACCGCCCTCACCACAATTCATTCTACACAAGTACCACAACCATCGACGGAAAGACTGTGCTATGGTATAATGACCAGAAATTCTACCTGCTCGGACGTACAATTACAGACGAGTGGTTTAAATAGATCACTCTACTGCTAATGGCTTTGGAGTAATATCAATGAAACAAAATAAATCATACAAGCCCTTTTTTTAACCTTAATGATAATAATATGAAATTAATGAATTGTAAGAAGAGAGAGGAAAAACAATCAGTCGGCAATAGAATATTGCTGCTTTTCCTCGGCTTATGTTTTTCTCTGACAGTTTTACATGCAGAGGATACAAAACCGGTATCCGGAGTAGTCAGAGATACGAAAAATGAACCTTTGGTCGGAGTGATTATCAAAGTAAAGAACAAACAAGTTACGGCTGTTACAAATGATGATGGTCGGTTTGAAATCGCTGCCGGACAAGGAGAAGTATTGGAACTAACCTACATTGGCTTCAAAACAAAAGAAGTACCCGTGCAAGGGAATAATATGAACATCGTTCTGGAAGAGGATGAAATAATCCTTGACGATGTTGTGGTAATCGGATATGGTTCGATGAAAGCAAAAGAGGCAACCTCTGCGATAGCTCATATTTCAAGCGATAAATTCTCGCAGATAAGCTCAACTAATCCATTGATGCAGATACAGGGAAAAGTTGCCAGCGTGAGTATTTCTAATACTTCGGAAGCAGACCCTAACTCAGCGGCAAGTGTTCAAATACGAGGAGTCTCTTCGCGTAATGCAGGTTTAGGCCCATTATATGTTATAGATGGGGTAGCGGGTGCAAATATTCAGAATGTTAACTCGAACGATATAGCGTCAATCGATATTCTTAAAGATGGAGCTGCTTCGGCAATTTATGGTACGCGCGGTAGTAATGGAGTTATTATTGTAACAACAAAGAAAGGTAATACCGATGGCACTATTTCTACATCTTATAGCGGCTATGTAGCTGTAGATATGATTACAAATAAGCCTGATTTATTGACTGCCGATGAATTTAGAACGCTAAGAGTACCTGAAGGCGCGAATGATTTCGGATCTTCGACAGATTGGTTTGATCAGGTCACCCAAACCGGTAAAGTCCAAAGCCATACATTAACTGTTTCCGGTGGAAACTCAAAGATGAACTATCGCGCTACAGTAGATTATCGCGATGCCGAAGGTGTTGATATCCGGTCAGGACGTAGGGAATATGGCGCAAGGGCATCTCTGAACCATGGACAGGCATCAGATCTGTTCCGAATGTCTCTTTCCGTGGCTCCAAGAGTAATAAAAAGAGATATGTCAGATCAGAGTGCTATTGATATTGCAATCAGGGCAAATCCTACATTTTATGTTATGGAGAAAGACGATCCATCTTTGTACAGTACGTTTACAAATAGATTACCGACAGGACCTAACCCTGTGGAAAAATTGAAACTTATTGAAAGCGGATCCGAAACAAAAATTCTCGATTGGAATGCTAGCGCTACTTTAAATATACTATCTGCCATAAATCCAAGCTTAGTGAATGGAACCAACATGCTAAACACTCAAGTAACGATATCTCAAAATATAATTGACAATTTTGACTATTCCTTTACTCCATCGACTGTTTCTACCAATAGAGATGCAAATATCAAAGGACAAGCTGGAAGGGGATATTCCAAAGCTAAAACTGAGTCACTGGAGTGGATTGCAAATGGAGCATACACATACCAAAAACATTCTTTTACAGGAATGGTTGGTTATTCTTACAACTATTTTGAGAACTCAGGAATGAGTGCAGGAAACCGAAACTTTGTATCTGACGCATTGAAATACAATGATTTAGGAAGCGGGGATAATCAAGCACTTCTAGACAAAGGCCGGGTTTATATGAGATCAAGCAAAGAGTCCTCAAAACTAATTGGTTTCTTCGGGCGACTTACGTACAACTATGCCTATAAATATATGATGACAGCGTCATTACGTTACGAAGGTTCGTCGCGATTCGGAAAAAATCATAAATGGGGATATTTTCCGGCTGTTTCTGCAGGATGGCGTATAAAAAATGAGAAATTTATGGAGAATGTTTCATGGATAGATGATTTGAAACTTCGTGCTGACTTTGGAATTACCGGAAATCAGAATATACCGAATTACAAATCTCTCGCGCAATACAACCCTTCCGGACAGGTATTCTATAACGGAACTTGGCAGACTGGAACTGGTCCGACAACAAACATTAATCCGAATTTGCATTGGGAAAAAGGTATAAACTGGAATATCGGTGTTGATTTCTCAATATTTAATAATATTCTTACAGGTAGTTTGAATTACTATAACCGCACTCAAAAAGATCTTGTCGGAACTTATGATGCCCCAATGCCGCCAAATGTTACTTCTACTATTTTTGTAAACGTAGGTACGATGCTTAATTCAGGTGTGGAAGCGGATTTATATATTAATGCAATTACAAAAAAGGATTTTAGCTATACGATCGGATTAGTAGGTGAAGTAAATCATAATATATTCAAAAAATTCTCGAACGACCTTTATCAAAGTAAGGGATATGACGACTCAGCCAAATTAGGTCTAGGTGATTTTGGAGTTGCAAATGTTCCTATACAACGTATGGAAGAAGGACATCGCGTGGGGGCGTTTTACATGCTTTCATACGCAGGTCTTGATAATGACGGAAAATGGTTAGTGTGGAATAAGGATAATACAGAGAAGATACCTATCGACAAAGCTATAGATGATGACAAGCGATATGTCGGAAATGGTTTGCCAAAATACCGTATGTCAATGTCGCACATGTTTAAATATAAAAATTGGGATCTTTCTCTTTCTCTAAGGGGTGCATTCGATTTCGATATATATAATACTATGGAATATGCTTTTGGCATAAGTCAGGGTCAGAAAGGTTATAATGTATATCATTCAGCGTATGAGAAAAACAAGGATATAAAAGATAATATGGGGAAACCAACAGATTATTTTCTTACAAAGGGAGATTACATGAAGTTGGATGTTGCTACGTTGGGTTACACATTAAAGATTAAGAACTCGCGTTTCTTATCGAGTGTCAGGGTATATATGACAGGTAGAAACCTGTTTACAATTAAAGGTTATGATGGCTTAGACCCTGATTTTATTCCTGTTAACGGATTGACTCCCGGCGCATTAACTTCAACAAGATATTATCCATCTACGCTTCAAATATTAGGTGGACTACAATTAAGTTTTTAATTTTTCGGACAAAATATTCATCTAAATAAAAAATCGAAATGAAAAAGATAATTTATACTTTTTTAATCGTTTTCTCATTTGCTATTTTGGGAGCATGCACAGATCTTGAAGAGAAAATGTATAGCTCAATCGGATCAGAAGGGTTTATTCATACTAAAGAGGATATTTTATCTCTCGCTCTTGCTCCTTACGATCAGGCATATGCTTCGATGAAAATGGTTTTCGAAGTACAGGAAAATATGGGAGATCATTGGGCAACTTATACCCGCAACGGAACTACATGGTACAATAATGGTAAGGGACTTCGTACCCATCAACATACATGGACATGGGATGACGATTATGTAAGTGTCTGGAATGCTCCCTGGAGAGGAATTATACTAATAAACAACACGTTAGATATTTTAGATAAAATTAATCCGGAGGACTATTCGATGGATCGCCAGGAGTTTAATAATTTATATTGGAGTAACCGAACGCTCAGAGCATGGTTTTATATAAGATTATTTGATTTTTATCGTAATATTCCTATCTATCGAAGTGTCGAAGATAATAGTAAAAATATTGAAAATCAGGTTACTCCGCAAGAAGCATTTAGTTTTATAGAACAAGAGCTTATCGATGCGTTGGCAAAGCTTCCCAAAAAAGAGAGTTTGGGTGGTAATAAAGAAAACCAACAGAGATGGAATAAAGCAGGGGCTGCTGCGCTTTTGGTTCGCCTTTATCTAAATTCTGAGAAATGGACAGGGGTATCTCGCTATGATAAGTGTGCAGAATATGCCCAAAAGATTATCGACGGAGAATATGGACCTTATGCGATTGATGATGAATGGGATGAACCTTTTAAGTGGAATAATGATACCTCTGATGAATTGATATATGCATTTGCAAGTGATTTAAACTATTCGAATTATCATTATTCAAGTGATGTCTATTTCTGGACACTTTCTCCCGGAGGAACAACTACAAATTATTTTCTATTCTCAAAGAAAGGAAATAGCAGTACCAAGTTCGCTTTAACACCAAGTATGGATGTCGACGGTGTTGAGTATAGTTATGATCTGGGTAAGCCTGTTACCAAATTTAAGAAATATCCGTCGGACTACCGCCTGAAACTTTATAAAAATCTTGGCAACGGTGAACGCGAAGGAATGTTTTTGTTCGGAAAAATTCCCAATCTCTTACAGGGTGGTTTTCTTAAACAAGGCAATAAGGTCGATGATGTGATTCTTCGGGATCAGGCAGGTTTTTTTAACGACGCACCAGAAGGAGCAATAATTGACGATAAACGTTCGGGAATTCTTTATGCAGATGATAATTCCGGTTGGCGTGCGGTGAAATACCCATTTTATCCTGACACAGACGGAGATAAAGCATATGCAACCGATTATGCAGAGATACGTCTTGCCGAAATTTATTATTCGCTTGCCGAATGCAAACTCAGAGGGGGAGATGTAATGGCTGCAGGCGATTTGCTGAACGTAGTAAGAAAGCGTAACTATCCGGCCGTAGACTATCCTACATCATTATATCAAGGTACAGTAGATCCTAAGGGGAATGTTACTCTTGATATGAATGAGATGCTTGATGAATGGGGACGCGAATTTTTGGGAGAGTTCCGTCGTCGTACAGATCTATGCCGCTTTAATCGCTTTACCGAAGCATGGTGGGATAAACCTCAGTCAGAGTCATTCAGAGAAATATTGCCAATAAGTCGTACAACACTCGCAGCAAATCCTAATCTGAAACAAAATCCGGGTTATGATAGTTATTGATTATTATTTATAAAATTAAACCAAATTACCTATAGCCGATATTTTCATATCGGCTATAGGTATAATAAGTTACTTATGAAAAACATCCTTTCTATTTTATTTTTAGTAGCTGTTGTGCCTCTTTATGGAACAGACTTTTATAAGGAATATCGAGCTGGCTGGTTGAAGAAAGCAGAACAAAATACTCCTCGTTTGATAGAAACTTTAAAACAGCCACGTAGACTGGTAGAAATTATTTCAGATAAAGAATCATATCAGGGATGGAAGGTAGTTGAATCTCAATCTGACAAAAAGCTTTCGGAGATTTCATTAAAACAACAAAAAAGCTATATTATTGATTTCGGAGAACATTTAACTGGTTATGTGTCATTTAGTCTTAAATCGCTTGATGAAAGAACCCCCGACTCTCCGGTCAGACTAAAATTTACTTTTGGTGAAGTCCCTTCAGAAGTATCAACACCTTTTGATCCCTACACAGGTGATCTGTGCAGAGCTTGGTTACAGGACGAAACAGTAACTGTAATGAATGTTTCTGAAACAATTCAAATAGGACGAAGATTATCATTCAGATATATTAAAGCAGAGCTAATTGGTGAGCCACACTTCGATTTTGCAATTTCTGATATTACTTGCAGAGCGGTAACATCAGTCTCCGTAGTACCTGACCCGTTATCTGCTTCGGTACCGGAAATTATAACAGAGATCGACCGCATAGGATTAGCTACACTTAAGGAGTGTATGCAAACCGTATTCGAAGACGGACCTAAAAGAGATCAACGACTTTGGATTGGTGATCTTTATCTGCAATCAATGGCAAATAATTATTCGTATCGTCAATTTGACCTGACACGCCGCTGTTTATACCTTGTTGCAGGGTTGAGTGATGAAAATGGATATTTAAATGCCAATGTATTCGAAAGGCCTGAACCTCATGCACAACAAAAACAATTTTTACTAGAGTATGCTCTTTTATTTAACGCTACTTTAAAAGATTACCTGATTGCAACTAATGATTTACAGACAGCCTATGATCTCTGGCCTGTGGCAAAAAAACAACTTGAAATTGTTAGAACTTACACACAAGAGAATGGTTTGATGGATTTTGAGAGAGCAAATAGTGAATGGTGGGTGTTTTTTGACTGGAAGCCCGGGTTACATAAAGAAGTTGCATTACAAGGTGTTTCGATTTTTGCCTTAAAAGAAACTTATGAACTCGCGCGGCTGATTGGTAAAGAGAAAGAAATTACCTATATCCCTTCGATGGTGAAGAAAATGAGTAAAGCTGCATACAAAGAATACTACGATAAACAGTCGGGGTTGTTTGTTGGAAAACTTGATAATCAGATATCGTATGCTTCTCAAATATGGATGGTACTGTCCGGTGTACCAACCCAAAAAGAAGCTCAAAGAGCTTTGTATGGATTATCCTCTTCCGATAGTGCAATAACTCCAGGCACCCCTTATCTCTATCATTACTATATCCAGGCAATGATAAATTCAGGAATGGAAAAGGAGGCAAATGAAGCATTAGTAGATTATTGGGGAGGAATGGTTCGTAGAGATGCAGACACATTCTGGGAAGCATATGATCCTAACGATGATTTTATTTCGCCTTACAAATTTCACCCAATGAACAGTTACTGCCATGCATGGAGCTGCACACCAGTCTACTTTATCAGGAAATATCCGGAAATATTTAACCCGACTTACGCATTAGAAAAATAGACGGAGACTATTGCCTTTCTGACTCTGTACCAGAGAAGTAATACTTCGTCCAGTTTATGAGCAGGGGATAATTTCCTTTCAACTGTTGCATCTCATTTTCATAGGGGCCGTATCCTGTTTCGTAAAATACCAGTAGGCTCAGGCTGGGAACAAACGAGGTATCGTTTGCAGAGGTTATCTGTACCCATGTCTCAAAGACTAGTTCCCAGAAGCCGCTGGTGTACAGATCGCCGAAAGCTACATTATTGACAATAAAACTGAGTAGTTCTTCTAGTACCTCTTCTTGCGATAGTTTTTGGAACATCAGCTTTTGCAATGTACAAAGTTTATCAGTTGAGAATAATGCAGTCGTTGCTATTAGCCAATCAAACGATGACGGATATGTAGACGTGAAGTTTGAAGACCTGAACGAGAAAGTACAAGCTGCTATTCAAGGGTACACAGAATCATATAATGTCACAGCTCTTGCCTACAACGCAGACAAAAAACTTACTAAAGTAACCTTATCCTCAAAATCGGATGAAAGCATTAAAGTTGTTATTCTGGACGACGCAGGTAAGGAATTTGTAGAAACTGCTGCCGAATAAATTAGTTCCAATCTACATCTGACAATTTTAGTAAATAAAGGGAAATACCTGGGTATTTCCTTTTATTATTTTGCATATACTACATCTTTTTAGGTATATAGTAAATAGACTGACACGCGTCCTTACAGGTCGCTCTTATTCTGAAACACAGCGGACAGAGAAACCGTACGCACGGTTGCTGCTGTACGCAGGGAGGACGCTGTCGCTGCGGAAGTACAGATGGTACGAGTAGATACTGGTAACCGTACTACTCCAGTAGTAGCTGGAGCTACCCACGCCGTTTACCGTCGAAGCAGTGCCGTGGCCGCGGGAGCCGGCAGCGGGCAGGAATAAGGCGTCGCCAACTTTGTATCCGCTCGTAGTCCATGTCCAGGTGTTTGGTGTCGTAGCAGTGGTATTGGTATATATACTTGCCCACTGTTTATAGCTCGGCACCTTCCACCCAGCAGGACACGGGTCGTTAGCGGCTTTTGCCATGTTCTCGTTGGTCGTGCCGTCGCCCCACCGGGAAGTATTGCTGCCGCCCGAAAGCCAGTCAGAAGGAGAGCTGGTACTGATGATAAAGTTCGCATGCCCCGGAGTATTGCTGTTCGAGAGGGTGGTTGTAGTTGCACTTGTGCGAATCTGGTGTTCGTCCTTAGGCCTTCCCCACTGGTAGAGGTCGCCCTTGATGTCATAGCCCACAGTAACCCCTTTGGATACATAGGTGAACGGGTCGAGGCTGGTATCAGCTCCCAGGTTGAAGCATTGCCACTGCAGCCAGTTAGGGTCGCCTCCAGTGGAAGGGACTATTCTCGTGTCAGACCCATAAGCACCGCAACCTACACTCACACGCACATATAACTGCTGCCCCAGTATAGTGACAGGTATGTCGAATGCTTTTCCGCGATAAGATTCACTTACGGTACCCGAAACGGTGATTGCCTTTGAATGTATTTCTGAAGCAAAAAGAATTGAACAAAACCTGGCTAATGATATAATCAATTATTTTATCGGCTTAATAATAGATGCCGAAAATTCCAATGTAGAAATAGAAAAAGCATTTGGAGTCCTGGCATCTGACACCCGCCAAAGAGGTGAGAATATTTTTAATCTCTTAGTATCAAGATTTAATTCGTCAGGAAATGAAAAAGAAATAGTTATTATAGGTAATGCGCTATCATACACATACTTGCCTAAAGCTGCTAAAATCATCTCTAATTCCTGTTTCAAAAATCAGGAATTATATAAATGTTTAATCAGGATGGGCGATATTGCTATAGATGAACTTGTAAGACTATCTCAAAAAGAAGATATAAAAGCAATATTAACCTTAAAACAGATTGCTACCCCACGAGCAGGACAGGCATTAATGTCTTTACTTTGGAAAGATGATGAAATAAGTAAAATTGCAGCATGGTGTCTTGCCGAATTAATCTTAAATTCCAATATTAAAAAAGAAATAAGTGAATCTGTATTTACTCAAAGACAACTTAAAAGCGAAATTTGTGAATGGGCATACCAGCATAATGATACACAGAGAACAGAAAATTTACATTTCATTATCGGTAGGGTTGTTTATCTGATATCTAAACCAATTGAATTTAAACAAGACATTGAATTTAATATTAACCCGATAGTTTCTATTCCTGTAATTATAAATCAATTCGCATTATTAAATAAAGAATCCTGGAAAATTGATGATGTTAAGAGGTCAAAAAAGTTCATTCTTTCAATAGATGATTTTAAGTATATCGATCATAAACTTGACCAGGAAAAGAAAAAAGAAACCGGGGAAAATACAGATAAAGTGTCTTTTGAGTTTTTAATGAAAATCTGGCTTGTTAAAAATAAATATTTTATAAAAAAAGAAGAGATTGCTAAAAAGGGGAGTATGTTGTTAAAATTTATAGATAAAGACAAATTTCCAATATTTTTCAACATATCTAATTCATTACGAAATAATATCCTTGAAATATTTACAACACATGGAAAATTCGGATCGAAGAACGATTGGATAAATTTACTTCGTAAAGATATGATTGACTATGAATTTGCATCCTGACAGTGTCCAGAATAATGTGTAAATGAAAACTACAGGTTGAAAAGCTTGTAGTTTTCATTTACACATTATTCTGGACACTGTCTAACAAAATACAAATATTCATCCTAGAGGCCAGCATTCTTTTTATATTCATCTTCATTTTCATATATTTTATAGTTAACATTTCTATTTTCATCTACATTAACAGTCATATAGTAAGTTTTAGTTTGAATTCCTTGAGATCTACCCCAAATATCGAAATTTTCAATAGTCTTGATGTAACTAAAACCTGCAACTGAGATCTTTGCTTGATTTTTTTTATCTATATTATCTTTCCGTCCTAAAAATTTAAAATTAGAAACGCTCTCATTACCAGAAGGCATTGAATAAAACCTCGAACTACCGTCTGGTATTCCAGTAGATGGATAGCTGTTCCTCAGGGGTGATAATGAATAAACTGATCTTAGATAATTTGCAAAACTAACAGCATTGGACTCTGTGTTTTGTCTCTCTGCTGTAGAAAGTAAGCGGGCTGATCTAAAGTAACCATTCAAATGATCGTAACCGTGTCTCATCTCGTGCCCCATTGCAATATAACCTGGAGTAGGGGCGCCAACCCCTCCTGAAACCAAAGAATTATTAGCATATGTTACTTCATAGTCATCATAAGTACTATTGATTTTAAATACAAGTCCATGTACATTAATTGTTTTCGGATGCTGTATCAAATAATTCAGCATTTCACCTCCTCTTGACGTTGCAGCAACTTTAGCTATATTCATCAATGCAAAATTAGGAGCATTAACTAATCTCAGTTTTTTACCATCTGGATCAATAAACTTTAATGGGTTATTCATCACATAAGTATACAGTGACCAGCTATAATACTCCTCGGCCAATGGATCGACTGAAGTAAACCGGCCTATTGCACTTTCATAATACCTGGCGAAATAGTCATACAGATTTAGCCCGTGCATCTGATCCAACTCCTTGTCACTATACTTATAAGGCTGTTTGCCCTGTTCGGCTGTAGTTGTTTCAGCAAATGCAGTACCAAACGGATAATAATGATTCTTCTGAATAACTGTACCACTACTATTAGCCACTATTCGATTACTGCCCAGATTTTCTCATTTGTTACTTTTTCACCTCCTTAACCGACAAGATAAAAAAGTAACAAAGGTAACACATATTACACTTTTTTATTGTGTCTATTGTATCCTTTGATATTCTTTAGGAATAAGACTGTCTGGAGATGTTATGTAAACTGTCGTTTCTTTCAAACGATCATTATATGTAATCATTGTATCTTTTGAGATTTTCACTATTATATTAGGATACCATCCTAATATAATAGTACTATCATTTGACAATGACCATGTATTTACACTTATAACATCTTCTGGAGATTTATTCTCTACAAATTCACCTTTTGCATTGATATAGAAGCCTAGCCATTTCCCATTTTTATCAAAATATGTAAAAAAATGAGATCCACTATCTGATGTTCTATCATTATCAATCAACCAATATTTAAACCCTTTATCACCATCATAAATTAAACTTTCTTTATTCGTTTTTTTTATGCACGAAAAAGAAAAAAATAATATAAAAAATAATATAAAAATTTTATTCATCATAATTTATTTTATGGGTATAGCTTTTATTATAGGACTACCAAAATTTGGATTAAAATTCAATTTCCATAAGGCCTCTTTAGGTAAAAGAGCGTTTATGTTTTCTACAGCTTTTATCATTGCAGCATCACTCATTCTCGAATTTGCTATATGACCTCCATAACCATTAAGAACTCCATTTTGAAATTCACTTGTTGTCTTTTTATATGAGGAGTGTGATATTTGTGCTGAAACGGCCATCGTTTCTTTTTCTACAGTAGACATTTTGTCTTTAGTACTATGTTCATTCACTTTATGCACATCTTCATGAACTAAAGTATTAACCATATTATTACCATCTAGCATCATTGGAGATAATGTTCCACTCTTTCGCCTTATAAAAATATCATCCCCCTTATTATATGCAGCAGCATTTTCACTTCCGGGCATCCTTCCTACTCCAACATGTCCTTTAGGACTTGTACCTATTTTTATTCCATCTCTATCAATAAATGATACTCCAGCTTCCATTGCATAATAACCGACAATATTTGCTGTGATCTGCCTTTCTTTAGAGTTATCTAAATTTAGATTTAGAATAGAGGTCTCTTTTCCCCCAATAATCACTTTTATGTCTCTCGTTGTTGTATTCGTATTTTTTACAAAAAATCCTAATTCGTTAAAGATATCATCCCTACCATCTGGATCAATCTTATTTATTGGATTGTTTGAACAATAATGATAAGGTGTTAGCCACGTTTTTTGCTCCGCTGAGCAAAGGTATATAGGTTATAGATAAACAATCCTGCCATTATCGACAGGATTGTTGTTAAATTATTCACTTCGTAATTGCAAATCCCTTAAGACGGAGTTATAAAACGTCTCCTAATCTGAAACACTACCTATTGTTTTTATTTCTGTATAACAAATTTCATTCTGATTTTTGACGGAAACTTTTTCTTTTGAACCCCAAAAACTCATAGAAACGCCTGTATATGGAGATTTGAGTAAATAACTACCGTTACCTCTGTATGTATAATATGCTGTATCTCTAAATGCAACTATTTTTAATTCATATCCCATCAAATGAGAGTTTATTATACTATTGTTCCGTGAATAGATGGTCTTATCCATAGCATCAAAAAAGAAATCTGTATAATAATTATCCCCTTTATAAACCTTAACATAATCCAAGCTATCTGAAAAATCCCCTATTATATTATCAGAAAATGCTATAATAACGGTTTCTCTTGATGGATATGTCTTTATATACATATTTGCTTCTTTGATGTAATATTGATTTTCCCTTCCTGTATCTGAATACCATATGAAAAAGGCTATAATTGCAATTATTAGAGAACACAACAAAACTATGATGAATTTTATAAATGTCTTCATTATGATAAATTATTTAGAAAAACTATTTATGATTAATCTTCTCTGCCCTCTTGTAAAGCCATATTGTTGAGCATTTACTGATGATGGCTTTTCTACTGAGTAAATATCCGCATCTTGCTATAATTTGATACATTACCTCATCAGTCTATTGGTTTTATCTCTGTATAATAGATATTATCTCTGTTTTTTGAAAGAACTTTTTCGCTGCTCCCCACTAACTCAAAGGATATTTCTATATAAGGATATTTAAGCAAATAACCTCCGTCCTCTTTTTTTTCAAAATAAACAGTATCATTACTTGATATTTCCTTATCACCTTGCTTGTATTTTTGCCAATGTCTTTCTTTTAAACTATTACCCAAAATGTGAATTACCATTTTTTCGTTAGGGTCGAGAAGAATTCCAGTTCCATAATCATTTCCTTTATAGACCTTAACATAATCCAAACTATCTGAAAAATCCCCCATTACATTATCAGAAAATGCTATAATAACAGCTTCTCTTGAAGGATATGTCTTTATATACATATTTGCTTCTTTGATGTAATATTGATTTTCCTTTCCCGTATCTGAATACCATATGAAAAAGGCTATAATTGCAATGATTAGAGAACATAACAAAATAATGATGAATTTTATAGATGTCTTCATTGTGATAAATTATTTAGAAAAACTATTTATGATTAATCTCCTCTGCCCTCTTGTAAAACCATATTGTTGAGCATTTACTGATGATGGCTTTTCTACTGAGTAAATACTCACATCTTGTAATTTTTGCAAGCCGTCAAAACCTTTCCGTGCCTGTCCCCAACTAAGACCTTTAATTGCAGCCACATATCCCGCTGCTATATTTCCTACATCTTTAGCCGAAGTGAACACTGGACCATTGCTGACAGTAAATTCAGTATTTGTTATAGGCATACCTCGGTACCAATCTTGTGGTTTTGCATATACGACTTCCTCCGTATTATTAGTTCTCTTGAAATCGTATTTTTCGCCTCCAGTTGCATTCCACATATAACCAACCAAAGAAGGATTGTCATCCATCAAGCCTTGTAAAAAGATATCTCCATTATTATCATTAGGATTAATTATACTTCCCATAGCCCATGCCCCTTCTCCATTGTTTGCATAACTATCATAAAATGAAGTTAGAGAAGTTGTTATCCCTATAGAATTTCCTTGTATAGTATAATCTCCATTTTTATCCTGTGTATATTCATAGATATTTTTATCATCATCATCCAAATTTCCACCTATTATTTCATATGTTCCATCTTCAAGTTTTTTTACTCGTGTACTTTTTCCGTCTGGATCTACATACTTCAATGGATTATTCATTACATACGCATACGGACTCCAACTATAATACTTCTCCGCCAACGGATCGACCATTGGAAAATGCGGAAAACTAAAATCCATATACCTTGCACTATAATCATACATATTCAATCCATTACGCGAATCCAACTCTTTATTATTATACTTATACGGCTGAGCGTTTTGCCCCGTACCATCCGCAAACGGCATACCAAAAGGATAATACTGTGTACTCTGCACCACCGATGCCGCTGCATTGGCTACCACACGGTTGTTACCCAGATGGTCATTGATGTAAAAGTAATAATTTCCGCCTTCATTATAACCTCCATCCACAAGAATTCTTTTCAATACTCCATTTTCATAGATAATATTTCCTACATAGTCCGTAGTATGGGTCTGGGTAAGCGCATTAACCGTTATACCCGAACCTATCACCGGAGCGGTACTATAGTTTGGATTCCACTTCTGTACTGCTTTTAGCTTCTGCCCCGATGCCGAATAAGTATATTCATTGCGTCCTTCGGCATTCATATTCTTAATATCTACTATACGCGGTAGGTTCAGGCTATTATAGGTTATAGCCGATATTCCTTTGTTCAGGTCTTTGCTCATTGCACCGTTGGCATTGTAGGTGTATTCCACGCCTGTGCCCTTGGCATAATCCTTAAAGTCCATAGAAGCACTCATGGTTACATTTGGCCCTGCATCGGTGATGTATTTCAACTGGTTACCAGTATGTTCGGCTGTCAGGTTGTCTATTATGCCGTAGGTAGCGGATGCGGTCAGCCCGTAGCGTTGCAATGTTTTGATATTGCCGTGCTTGTCGTAGGTATAGGCTGTATTGAAGTTGCCATCGCCGGTATAGGTTGCTGTTTTCAGGCGGGAAAGGTTGTCATAGGTAAAATTATACTTTCTGGTTTTTCCTGCCTGAACCCATTGCATCTGGTTGATATTACCACCGGAATTATAAGCCAGATTTTCAGTAAACAATGTATTGGTAATTGACTTCGTCCACGAACGTACATTATACGCATATGTCGTTTTCAAATTAGCATGTGTATGCTTCTGATTAGTATTCAACCTTCCCAGTTCGTCGTAGGTATTACTGGCCAGAGTGATTACCGTACCGGCGTTCAGTTGGTGGGTGGTCTTGGTCAGTCGTCCGGCATGGTCGTAGGTATAGCTATATATTTCGGTCTGGGTGGTTTTGCCTGTGGCCGAATGTACATGTTTCCTTTTGGTCGGCTGCCCGGTGAAGTTGTAGGCAAGATATTCCTTTTCCAACCCTCCTGACAGGTGGTTGGTAGATTTAGTTTGTATTAGCCTTCCACGATTATCGTAATATATAGCAGTTATAATCTGTCCTTCTGTTGTATTTACAGACTTACCATTCGAATCTATCAGTTTAACACGCGTGCCCACCAATAATCCTTTCGCACTCGAATGCCTTGTCCCATATCCGGATTCGGCATTATAATCCAGATTGGTTTTATAGTAAGAGTTTGTTTTCAGCATTGCCTCATAATCATCATAATAATTAATAAGCAACACATCGTCTACCGGAATGCTCGCCAATATATTCCACGTATAACCATAGTTTCCGGTTCCGTATGATTCCGTGAAAACCATGGTAGAGTATGTGCTTTGCATAGCATCATGGGTGGAATTTGTTTTGTATATACCGGAGATTATCAGCCTGCCGAGAGCATCGTATTTATTGAATGTCCATTCCTTTGTCGTTTTAGCCCTTTGTTCCCCGTCTTGGGTAAAGATCAATCGGTCGGCTTTGTCGTATACATAATATATCCAGTCGCAGCCGGGTAGTTTCTTGGCTATGCAGCGGTTCTTTGCATCATATTTATAGCTATAGCCATATTTATCAATAGCACTGGTCCAATTACCTGTACCGATTTCATTGCTAGCCATAGGTGGTATTACAGTACATAAATTACCTATAGCATCATACACAAGGTAGGTATCATTTTTTTCACTTCCATTCATTTGACGGAGAAGGATCGTCTGTCCTTTTCCATTTTTAAATTCATAAACACAGTTTTCGTCTTCATCCAATGTTTTTATTACAAAAAGTTGTCCTGGCTGTACATACCCATTTACAGTCAATGGCGTAGTCATGACAACCGAATAGCATGCAAGGACACCATTACCGCTGCTATTGGTAAGGTATTGGACTTTTTTGCCTTTCTTGTTATCAATCCAATCCTGTCCAGGGCCATAACCCTGAGTAACACGGCTTTCCGGTGATGACTCCAAAATGGAGCTAGCATATGCCAGATCATTATATGTTGTGAATGCTTTATCTCGAACCGTATTTGTTGCTACATATGCCCCGTTATTGCCTTTTACTACAGCTGGTAGCCAGCTTTTTGATTCTCTTCCAAAAGCATCATATTCCTGCAGTGTGACAAGATCACCTGACTTATCGGGAATAATACCTACATCCACATTCTGAATAGGTCGTCCCAGACCGTCGAAATATTGGTAGTTATCCAGCCATACAGATTGATCATCTGCTCTGTATGATCGTGTATAAATATAATTGCCAGATGATGTGATATCTGCTTCAGGACGGATTTCCGGATTAACCTCAGGGGGTATGTCGGGCGAGGTGGCACTAGTCTTGTAGAAGCTTATATCTGCATTTATAGATAAGTCGGCCGTTGTTGCAAAAAGTATAACATAAACTCCCACTCCGAGGCTCAACCGTGTCCTTTTGGCATTGATAGAATAAGAAGCATCCGTTGAAAACACCCCTTTCCATATATAATCGATCCTACAACCATTTGTAGAACCTGTTAATTTGATATCGACTACCGATGGCTGTGTCAAAGTGAATTCTATACTGGTAGCGTTAGGAGTAGAAGAGAATGTTTTATTATATTTTATAATATCAAGGCTCTTTTTTTCTCCTTGATATTCCGGTATAGGACCAGCATAAGGCTTTACCTTATCAATGTCGGTTTCAATAGTGTAAGGATCGAAGAACATTAATTCTATATTCATCTTTGACTCTGTCGTGAAACATAAAAAGACATAGACTCCCGCATCGAGTGAAAGTACGGTTCTGTCCGAAGACACATCATAATAATCCTCATTCATAGAAACTCCTTTCCAGATACCTTGTATCTTAGTATTTGAAGTTGATGAATTAGTTTGGACTGTTAGCATTATATCTACAGTAGCCGCTTTGGTCAGTATAAATCTGAAACTGCTTACCCCGGGAGAAGAGGTATAGCTCCGCTGTATATTAATTGAGTCTCCGGATACATACTGTCCTATTGTTTCTGGTGTAGGACCTGCATAAGGACGATTTGCATATAGAGCAAATGTGCAGGAGCAGAATAAATATATAAGTATTATTTTTTTCATTGTCTTATAAATTTAGATGTATATCTTAATTACTTGAATGGCATTTTATTCATTCTTATAACGATAATCATATAAGTTTACCCCCTTTTTTACTCCATTAGCATCTTCGATAAATGTCTTCTTAAGCCTTCCGGCTCCGTCATATTCATAATGAGTTACTATACCTGCCGGATCTTTAACAGAGGTAATACCTACAAGAGGTTTATACGTATAAGATGTAATGTGAGCATTTAGAAGATTGGTGCGCAACAACCCCAAGGATTCCTGTGACATTCCCATTCCTCCTATAAATTGCTGGTATTGTACGTTGTTATTCAATTTATTTGAGATTTCGGAAAGCCTGGCATTTTTTATTTCTGCAATCAGGTTGTTCGTTTCCCAAACATACACACAATACAATCCGGTGTTGTCAAGAGTTTCCAAAGGCATTCCTGTTGTTGTTCTGGACAGAATGGCAATTTGTGCCGAATCCGTTGCTATAGTATTAGTCCCTTGAGTTCTGGTAAAAGTACGTGTAGATTTATAAGGAAACAGATTTATATCGAAATCTACCTTTTCAGTAATTTTACTATTAATACTACTCTCTTTTTTAAATTCACTTTCTTTATTGATTACAGCATTTATAAAATTATTATCAATCATCTTTTTATAAATATCTATACTCTTGAAGTCGACTGGATATTTAAACCTGTGTTCTTGTATTTCCCCAGTTTTCAATTCCTCGGTTTGTTTTGTTACAAACGGATGGCTGTCTGTAGTTTTGTTTATTGACTCGTATTTGTAGAGTTCTGTTTTCGTTATAGGTATCCTTGGTAAATTTTCTTCATACCTGGAGCTAACTGTTTTTACCAGCTTTTTCCAACCTGTAAATTCAAATATATCATGATAAAAATAATTATCCAATGTTTTACAATCCAGATATAATTCTGTATTATAATAGTAATTGGGTGTAAGACCTGCAGCTCTAGGCGATACTTCCCAGTAAGGGTTGGATTTGGTAAACAATAAACCTCTTAAATGCAAACCAGTATAGACTTTATTATTTTTAAACTTTTCATACTCATTGGTTATGCTTTCCTGTAACCTGTAAATACCTTTATTATACCTATATATATCTTTTCTTTTAAGTAATCCACTGGTCCAATCAGTCCTGATCGGAAAGCTCTGTAATAAACTTCCTTGCCTGTAAGTTTTATATACGCTATAAAATGAAGGAAAGAAGGAATTTGGCGGATTACAACTGCTGCTTGGAGTGAATAGTGGTATTGTATGAAAGATTGGTTTTTCATTTTCAAATGTATAAACTGTTTTAAGTGTATCTGTCCTGTTTTCAGAAACGCATAATTCTTCAATTGTGCCATACTGATAATACATCACCTGTTCAGCATTGAACATCCTGGGATTGGATGTGTATTCTTTAAACATCTCGGCATAAGGGTAAAAAGTAGACATATCTGCATGGAGATATATTAACTCAACAATTGGTTTTTTTTTTGCTTCATCCATAGTATATATAGGGAAGTAACCCTGTACTACATTAGGGAATCCTGAAACACTTTCGTTGTAGTTGTAGTCTATAAAATTATTCTCGAAGTTAACGAAATTACTTCCTGTAGTAACATCATTTCCATATCTGTATATTTTATGTTCTTTATTATTGTTATTCATATTTGTATTACGGGAAATAATTTCCTTTATCCGCAATGCAGGCGAACGAGGGATATTACCCGGATAAGCATCGTATATAAACTCTGTCTCCCCACCGGTTATATATGAGATCTTGTTTAGTGTATATGTTTTAGCTGCATTAAAATTATATGTTCTGTTTGCCAGTTCCGGCATAGGCCTGTTTATTACATTATAGACCAAACTTTTATTAGTTGCATTATTATAATACCCTAATAGATCCTGAGAAAAATAAGAATGGTAAGTACCACTATTTATGGGTGGATTAGCCTTATAAGGTGGAGGCATATTACCGTCAAAATAACTGAACATATATTTGTCATATACCTTTGCATCGCTACCAAGAAATGAAACGGAGTTCAGCTTGAGCCTGGGCCCGGAAAAATAGGAGGAATTGTCAAATTTAATTTTCTTTACTGTTGTTCCGTTATAAGGGATAACTTCAATCTCCGTCAATCGGTGCTTTCTTCCGTCAGTCCTGTCTTTTATATGGTTGAAAACGACTTTACCTTCATTAAACTTTATTTCCTTTAAAATCTTAGTCTCATATGTTGTCTTTGTAGTTACATTATCTGAATAATAATTCCGGTTAGTTTCTTTCAAGTCAATCCCTAACCACTTATCACCTGTAATTGTTTTTTCAACATATGAACTTGAAAAGACATAATCATCATAAGAGGTATCAGAACTTTCATATGTGAAACTTATAGTACTTTTTTTATCTGCCGATATAATCTCTGTCAGGTGCCAGGTTGTATTACATTGGTATTCCTCCATTGAAGCGGATGTTATTAGTTCGTTGAACATATTTTTTGCTCTGTTAACACCAATTACCCGGCTTCTTTCTGTTGCCTCGAATTTATATATGGTGCCATCTGGTATTACTATTTCGAATTTATTTGGATTTATTATCACTTGGGAGTTCACTTCCCTTGTTATCTTATTTACTGTATAAGGAATTTGAACTATATCACCAGTTTTTCCATCAAAATAGAAAGTTCCATTATTACCATTGAAACAATAATCATACTTGTCTCTTTGTTGATCAAGACCTGCATAGTTTTTTTTATTGTATGTAATCATCTTCCAGAACAAATCCAGATAACCGGAATTACTTCCCAGCCTATTAATTTCTTCTGCAGTATGCTTTATATCAGACATTGGAGGATCCGGCCTGTCCATAACAGTTTTGGCAATAACCCCTCCTGCATTCAGGGTCCACCCTAATCCTACCCAACTTGCTTGGTCGTCTATTTTTATACCTCCTGCATAATATGACAAGGAAATAGGAAAACTTAAACTTCCTGATTGGATTGTATAGATCGGTATTGATATATCCGGTAAACCATGACTGAGAGGTGCTGAGTATTTTCCTTTTCTCATCATAGAAGCAACCTCCGGTGATTGGGGAATATTCACAAGATTAAAAATATAAGTATAGTCCCGGTTCTGAAAGTGTTTATCAGGAGTGGATGGATTAATATAATGCACTGAACTTTGGGAATATATATTTATATTATATACTGCCATAAATATATAGAATATAATATTTATTTTCCTTCTCATAGTTTTCTATTTTTTAATGATGATCTCATTGATAAATACTCCGTTAGCTATAATTCTTAATACATAGTTTTTCGGAGCCAGTGTAGAACAATCCAGCGTATCGTAGTATATGCCTTTAGCCTTACTTATTGATACAATTTTCTTTACCGGCATACCTTCTAACGAGTATAACTCGAATGAAACCTTGGCATCCGCTTTCAATTCATATTTCAGGTTAAGAACTGATTCCACTGGATTAGGATACATCCTGCAGGTTAGGATATCTTCCAGCATCACGGTTTTAGTCTGTAGGGTTTCAGTATTGGCAGTATTATCTTCGGTGTCTTTCCATAATTCATCCAGCAAAGCCAGGTTCTCGGGGTCGGTATCCAGATACAGGTGGTCTTGTGGAGGGAAGAAGAAGGCAGTGGTGAACACCTCTGTATTATCTGCCAGGTCGATATGGCGTATTGTCTCAAATATGGGGTAACGGTAACCTTTGCTATACCACCGGCAGGTTTCTAGTTGATTGCCGGTGCTGTTTGGAACATCAGTTATATACTCTGTTGGTATATCGTAGATAGTCTGTATCGTTTTTACTCTCAAAACCGGATTCAGGCTATCCCCCGATGGCAGTATCATCTTACCGTAGGCATCGGCCGTAGTAGTCATTGTCCCTTGTGTACGGATATCTACCGTACCGGAATAAAGGCCTTCCGATTTATAGCTGGAACAAACAGTTTGTCCATAATTCAAAGGGAAATGCGTCAGTACCATCGGACGGGTATATTCCAGTACTACCGAAGGATTTTCATGTCCCATTTGCAGCAGGCTGTCATTTGTTAAACGGTAATAATACATGGTGTTATGTTCAGTACCTACTATCAGTTCGTTGTCCTGTATGTCCTTCTTCAGATAGCGTTTGTTTCCAAATATATAGATGTTGTCTCCATCCAAGGGAGGCAGGTCATACACGAGAGTATACTCATCATTAACGGATTTGAGACGGCTGAAATCCCAAAGTTTGTTCGTTCCGGCTTCTCCGGGATTCACATATTCTACTTGTTGTTTGACAAGGATATCACCTGCCCTGTAATAGTTATGAGCTGTGTTGAGTTGCCCGGAAACAGGCAAAATATAAATCCACACAGTTGCCAGGATAAATGCAATTGCTTTCATGGTATACGTCTAAGGTTAAAGTATGAAAAGGAAATAATATTCCTATTACTTGTTGTTATATAAAATTTAAGAGGCTATGTTATTTATATAATATAATAAGGGATCTTTTCAAAGTGGGTAAATTAGAATGTATTGGTCAGTATCTTACAGGATGGCATTTGATTAAATACATAGTGTGTCTTCATAGGCATTATATTTTAAAAGTACGTCTTTTTAAATCACTTTGCTTAGCTTACATTATCTCCTAATATTCAAATATATTGATTTATTCTATATAGTCAAGATGTTTTGTGAAAAAAATGCAAATTTTCTTCTTTTTCCAGATATGTGATCTTCTTTTGCAGCCTCTTTTGAAAGGTATATTGTTAATCTGCCTTGACCATTCCATATATTCAGGATAGCATTGGCACAAAAGGGGCTGCTATATGTTTTGATAAAATAATCGGATTAGGAAAAAGTTCTTTTAACATAATTTGGTAAATTTGAGATTAAACAATTTTCTTATTTACAAACATTTTTATAAATAAATGGGGGCATCTTATGGATATATGAATAAAAAATGGAGATAAAGTATTTTTATCCCCATTTTATGTTGTGTTGGTAATGATTTTTCTTGTTTAAAATCAGGGTGTTAAAGTGTTTATACTACATAAATTACAACAACACATAACAAATGTTATGTTGTACGCCACATAACATCCGGTAAATCAGATTACGGGCTCTCTTGTCAAAATCGTTCCTTTCGTGTTTGGTGTCTTTCCGGTAATAATCATACAGGTAATAACAGTTGAGACCGTCCTTTTCAAAATGACGGAAATCAACATTGTCAGGAAAGTAGCTGTTATCGTACGATAACGGCGCATATAAATAGTCAAGGATTGTTTCTATCTCCTTGCTGCGTTCTCCTGTCGGGCATTGCCAGAGACAGGCGTTGAACCAATCGGAGGAATAATAGCCTCTTCCGGTAAGGATGCCGAACTCATGGGTGCGGGTATCATGCAGCCGCCACCCAAAAAATTTAGATAAACGGTTAAGTTCTTTCTTGCCGGAACAGTAGTAACCGAAAGTACCGTCTGGATAAAAGCTGATGACATATTCGGTTCTAGGACGTAAGGCTTCTTTTAACCTGTCCATGACGGCAAGGGCGCTGTTATCTCCGAATTTCAGGGCAAATGACCCCCAGCGTATATCCTGTTGCATAGTGTAATCCGATTAATGAATTACTAAGGTAAGAGGAAATGTCAGATATAGGTAGGAAAACTGGGGGAATGTTAAAAATAAATGATTGATGTATGAAGTTTGTATTGAATACAATGAGGAATATTTGATGATAATATCCCTCATTATAATAATTTAGTTGGCTGATTATTTCAGGAAATTCTTATTAACAGATTTCATATCGTCTGAAATACTTTGGTCCAAGACCTTCGCGTAATGTTCAGTCATTCTTGTTGATGAATGGCCCAGCATTTTAGATACATTCTTCAAAGCAACTTTATTAGCCAAAGTAACTGTAGTGGCGAAAGTATGTCTCGCCGTGTGAGTAAAACACCGTAAAAGAAGCGTATGCAGATGTTAGAAGTAAAAACGTAACAAGTTTATAATTAGCAGATTTGCTGATTTAGGCACAAATCGCCTAAGCAGATTTAGGAAGAGGTTCAGTAACCAAATCGTTAGCCGCTCAGTTACCAAAACGAAATAGGTAACCGGAGATAAGCTGAAGTCTAACAGGACGATTTTATTTCTTTGATTTACTGATCTTTGCGTAATAAAGAGCACTTATATAACCGGTAACTTTGCCTAACGGTAAAGTCCTCAAAATTATAAGTGATATGAAAGTAGAAAAGTTCAAGGTTTTGCTCTACCTGAAAAAGAGCTCACCCGACAAATTAGGTAAGATTCCAATTATGGGGCGAGTAACTGTAAACAGTACAAAGGTACAGTTCAGCTGTAAGCTATCTTGTAGTCTCGACTTGTGGAATCCACGTGAGAGCCGTCTGAATGGTAAGAGCCTAGAAGCAGTAGAAGCTAATAAGAAAATCGAAAAAATACTGCTCGATATTCATTCAGCTTTTGATAGTCTAGAGGAACGCAAAAAGCCATTCGATGCTGAGGCAGTCAAGAATTTGTTTCAGGGAAACATGGGAGCACAAATAACCCTGCTTGCTCTTCTTACCCGACACATAGAAGAATTGGAAGCCCGTGTTGGGATTGACGTTGCTCCAACGACTTTATCGACCTACGTCTATACGCACCGTTCATTAGGTAAATTCATCCAAAAAAAGTTTAAAACCAAAGATGTGGCATTCGGACAACTTAATGAACAATTTATCAGAGAGTATCAAGATTCTGTATTGGGTGAACAAGGCTATGCAATGCAAACCGTTCGCCACTATTTGGCTATTCTAAAAAAAATCTGCAAGATTGCTTTCAAAGAAGGAATTTCAGAGAAATTTCATTTTGCCTATTACAAACTACCCAAACAAAAAGAGACCACTCCCAAAGCACTAAGCCGAGAGAGCTTTGAGAAAGTACGGGATTTGGATATACCCCAAAAACGTCCTTCAACCCGTTTTACAAGAGACTTATTTCTCTTTGCCTGCTACACGGGGACTGCCTATGCCGATGTCATTCGTATAACGAAAGAAAACCTTTTTACTGACGAAGAAGGAAGTCTTTGGCTAAAATATGCCAGAAAGAAGACGGACTTTCGGGCACGTGTCAAATTATTGCCCGAAGCTATTGCCTTGATTGAAAAATACAAGGACGAAAATAGAGATACGCTATTTCCGTGGCAATCACCGGAAATGGTAAAAGCCAATATGAAAGGCTTACGGGTAATGGCAGATGTAAAAGAGCCGATGACCTACCATTCCGGAAGGCACAAACAAAGCCCTTATCAGCTATTAATCAATAAATTACACAGCCTTCGTCTTGAAATAGGTAACGATTTAGAAACCAGCTTGCTTCTTAGATATGCTTAATTTCTTCACTATATTAAAGAGCGACTTATCTTTTGTAAAGATATAAAATAAATCTTGTCTTACTCCAATTTCTATTAATTTCTTCTCTTTTATCTGCTGTTCCTATATTCAACAGGTGTCATTAAAAACTGACGTTTAAAAGCTTTACAAAAACTGCTTTGGTGTTCAAATCCAATTTGTAAAGCAGTCTCCGAAATAGGCATTTGTGTATCCAATAAATATTGCTTTGCTTTCTCCATTCGGTATTCTGATAATACACCATAGACAGTGTTATTGTATAATAATCTGAATACTTGTTTAGCTTTGCTTCATATTTAACATGAAATAGATATTAAGATGGATTTCTTTGATTTACATAAAAGAGAAGAATATATTTTTCTGGAAAATGTATGGGATAAGCTCTAACCTCATCTGGTTCACAAAATATTCCTCTAAGTTTAAATATTAATATAGGAGGAGATTTTGATTACTGCTATCCACAAATTAATAATAGAAAAGAACCTTGGAAAGGTAATACCTTGAATTTATATTCATCGCGTGAAATGATAAGTCAACCTTTTTTCCATCGAAATGAGAAGACAAGACAGTTTGCGATTGTATTTTCGTCTGATTATCTAACGAAGTTATCTAATCAGACTCCACAGTTGTTTTACTCAGTTTTGAATGATTATGAAAATAAGAAGACTGATAAAATATTTGATAACAACTTACTATGCAGGTCTCGTATAATAATGCTTACTCGGGAGATAGGTCAGTTTTGTTTTGATTCCGCAATCTATCCCTATTTTCCTTAGGATATTGTAAAAATGAAAAGGTCACGGATTAGCTCATGGCTTGCTATCTTGAACTTCACATTCATTATCTGCTGTAATTCCTCGTTGTTCAAAAAGCCTCTATCTTTTGGAATATGTTTGGCTTTATAAAATGAAATAGGATTAGTCTGTAACACCCCTAACATGTAGGCTTTGGATACAACATGCTTAGGGTTGTCATAAATCATTTTCACTCTAGTTTTAGAGATCTTATATTAAAGGAAAACTGAATACCAAACTTGCAGCCTTCAATATTATGGAAAGAGGTAAAAGCGCCCAAACCCAAAAAGCGATTAAATGAAATAGAATAGCCTGCTTCCACGTAAGATTTTGAGTCTGGAGTAAATAATGTTTTTAGATGTATGTTCTCTGTAAATGGACTTCTTTGTAAAAAAGGAATATGTTTTAGAAAAACATATCTTCCTGAATAATTAAGAAACATATTTATCCAATATCTATTTGTTTGCAATTGATAATTATCCAGTAATAAAAAAGAATCAAATAATGAATTTAGATTAAGGATCATGTCCGAAGCGCCGAAATGCTGATAATCGGTAAAGTGCATATTGTGATCAGTCTTAATATATGTTCCTGCTTCAATTTTATAATCGATAGAATTAAAATAATCGATCGGGATATTATGAGAAATACCTCCCTTTAATTTTTGATATTTTGAATTATTAACTTGCCATGATGAGAAACCTTCCTGGTATTCAATATTGAAGACAGGTGTCACTTTTTTATTATGCATGTCGACAGCCTCTGTGATTGTATAGTTTGAATAAGGTGAATATAAAAAGCCTAAAGAGTAATAAGTCCGGTCAAATCGGCTATTCGGAAAAATATTAGGTTGTATTTTATTTCGGTTTAATATATTAAAATCAGTATAGTTATTAAGTCCGGATCTTTTGTCAATTCCAAATGAAATAAAAGCTTTAATCTTAGGATTTAGATGAATACTATTGTTGAAATAGAGAAAATCATGTTGATAGAAGAAATTAGTATTCTCTCCTAATATTAAAGAATTAAAATAGTTCTGGTACCTTGTCAGTGATAGGTTATTAAAATCTTCACTCCTTGTTCCAAAGCTGACCGTAAATTGTCCTTTTTTCTTTAGGTTATAATTATACATTATATCGTTTCCACCCAATAACCGTTTGCGAGCAGTTGCACAATATATATAAGGCAAGGCTTCAATATTGGTATTATTGTCAAACTGTACTTTTAGGTTGAATCTATTGCCAAGCCAAAAACCATCGACATAATTGTAATCTCGAAAGATCATTTTAACTCCATTATATTTTAAAGAGATCTTGCTTGTATCATTTCCTATCAGATATCCGCCCAGTAGTAGTTTTGCAATTATAAACTTTGATAAATCAGGTCTCCTGTTCCTTAAGTTCATCGTATCTGATATTTGTTCTAAGAAATTTGAACCTATGGGTTGTAATCTGACTTTATTCCAGAAGCTACTATCCCTTTTATTTGCACATGTATCAATGATATATTCAGAACTGTTCTTCTGTTTGTTGGCATGAAATTCTCTCTTTTCGTCAACGTTATTCAGTTTTAGTCCGGAATAATATTCGACAGAACCTTTTACCCCTACCATACGGAATGCAATATCATTATAAATAGTAATTGGTTGTAATTGGTTGTATGATATCGTTATTGACGATTTTAAACCATTTTTGTCAGTATTAAGGATTACATAATTAATATTCCATCCTTCTTCTTTAATAAACAAGTAACCATTTATTAGATCCGGATTGTTGAATTTTGCGTTCACTTTTATTTTATAAATCTTGGTATCAGTTGATTTGTAATATCCTCCGTATTCAAATCTGTAATATTTAAATGCATTTGAGCTTAAAGGAGATACAAACCCATTATAATTTTCAGTATATATTGATTCTTTAAAAAAATCGAAAAGCCCCTTTTCTGTAAATATTCTGGGAATATAACCTTGATAACCTTCTATGTTTATCTTATAGGATCCCGGTTCTATAGCCTGAGTATTGCCATATATTTCAGTAGAAATCACATGTCCTTTCAAAGATGAAAGGTACCTTCGGTCAAGTTTATAACTGGTGTTATCAATAAAGTCTGAGACTTCGTTAATAATCATTTGTCCCCGAATATAATGACTTACATTATAATACAGTACCGATTCCATATCTTTTGAAACACTATTTATGCAGTTTCTAATAATGGTATTTGCTTGGTATTCATTCTGTTTCTCGGTTATTGAATCAATAAATAAGGTGTCTTTTTCTAATTTATATATCCGATTGAGGCTATTGCCTTTTGATATAAAAATAGAATCTGATATTTCTTTGTATCCTGGATATTGGCAAATTAAAGAATAATTTCCTTCTTTTAATGAAATTTGAAACATTCCATTTTTATCACTAATAATACCTTGATTTATTCCCTTAATAAAGATAGTTGCGGCATTTATTGGTGCGTCAGATAAATCTCTAATGTTTCCGATGAAATTTTGAGCATAACTGCTTATATAAAATGCTGATATGAATATGTATATGAAAATAAATTTCACGATTGAGGGAATTTGTTATATAAATTAATCCAGATATAAAAATCAGAATATTATAAGAGAATATAGGTAGTCTTACTCTCTCTAAATATCTAGATTTCTCTTTAAACGATTACGAGATATAGTCATTGAGATTATAGATGGTTATGTATAATGAAATAACTTCTTTTCTTCTTTTTAATATTTTCACTTCTTATTTATCATTGCTGTTTAACAGGTGTTTATGTGAAATATTTTCTGTTCCTGAATTAAATCAAATGAAAAATTTAGTCAAGAAGTCGTTGGACTGTCCAAGCTTCAACTATTCAATTATTCGTATAGACTATTATCATAGAGCTTTCGTCGATAGACCATTCTTTGATATTAATCTTTGTTTCACATGTTCCTTTTAAACAAATGGATATAAAAAACACCCAATATATCAGTTCCCAATGTAATAATGCCGATAATGAGTATATACAGTCTAAGCCATATTGATAATAAATTTCAGTTAATACCGACCAACCATGAATATAAACGAAATGATTCTTCGGCTGTACATCCAGGGCTTTGATTGTCTTATAATTATACTTCTATATAATTATTTAGAAATACAATATTCATATTTAATAAAACATCTCTTGAAAAGGATTCAATAATTCCGTATAAATAGTGTTATCCTTCTCGAAAAAACGGATTTTTTTTTCTTTGGATAACCAACCTAAGGCCAGAAATATCATACTGTCTCTGAAACCCGTTAATTCACCAATCTCTCGGATGGAGAGAGCTCCTTTTTCGAATAATAGCTGCCAAATTATTCCTGAATTGATTCCAATATCATGTATTAGCATAATTGTTATTTATTTATTTATTTATTTTCGTTAACCAGGTTTCGCTCCTGAGCTTCAGGATGGCGTCTTAGGTATTTTCGCCAGAACGTCCTGTTATATTTATCAATTAACCTTTCACATAGTACAATGTCAAACTTTCTACTTTGAGCATATATTCTAGCTATTTTTCTCAGAGTATCAGGAGGAAACCTGATTCGGGAGAAACTTCTAGCACCTTCAAAAATATCAATATTCTTAAAAGTGATCCGGTTAAGATCCACTAATAGAAATTGGTAATTCGCTCCTCTTCTCTTATACAGGATATTTCCCGGAGAATAATCGTTATGGTAAATACTCTTTTCATGGATCTTTGCCGTAAATAAAGAAAATTGGCTAATAAGCTTCTCTGACTCACGGTCAGTTTGTCTATATATATCTTTCATGATACCGTCGACTTCTTCATGTAATGAAACATAATAAGATTCATAAAATAAGCCATAACGCATTGTTTCAATATATGCGACCGGATCAGGAGTAGATATTCCTAATTTTTTTATTTCCATAGCATTTTCATATGATCTCCTTGCCTTTGATTTTCTGAACCGTACATACACAATCTTATTTATAAGATTAGGAACTTTAAAAGATTTTACATTCAATACAAAACCTTTTACCGGATAAATCTTTATTATATTCCGTTGCTCAAATAGTACTTTTCCGCCAAAAGAAAATAGTGAAGGAATTAAGTCTATAAATTCTGAAAGCTCACTATATTGGGGATTTAGATGTGTATTTATTTTCATTTAGTTAATATTGAACGATTATAAATTCTGACCATATTAGACAGAGGAGCAACTTCCATTATCAGTTTGACTTCTTTTTGATTTGTAAATACCAAGATGCAAGACGCCCCCGATATGTTTACCTGAATACTAAAAGCCGATATCTATCTTGTAAACCTTCATATTATATACAAATCCAACTAAATATCTACCAAATCTGAAATCGGGAACCTTTTAAAGAAGCAAGAAGACCAAAGAATAGCCCTCCATAACAGCAATTAACCCACCATACTGCAGACATTGGGTAGGTTCCCCAATAACATCCCCAAAAGGACCAATGGAAATACCCTAATATTCCTCCAATAAGCATGGAAATAAGTATTTTTCTATTTAAAAATATAAATATGCATAGTTTCTTCATATCTTTTATGTTTATGGCTGATTCCAATAAAAACCAGGTACATTTAACATGTTAGATTTCTCCTCTGTTTTCATATGCTTACGAATTTCTCTGGCAAAAAGATTATTGATTGTATGCCCCGGGCAATTGGCCTCTATTCTGCCTTTGATGAAACAGCCCACTAAAGCGATATCTCCGATAATATCCAACAGTTTGTGCCTTGCCGGCTCATTCGGAGCATTTAAAGGTTTATTCATCAAATAGCCCAAATGGTTTGCATCTCTCCTTTTGACACGCAATATATCGGATAACCTGTCTAACTTTTCTTGTTCCATAATCTGGTCATAGATAATAATTGCATTATCCATATCACCTCCTTTGATCAGGTTCCTGTCTAGCAGAGATTCAATCTCTCTGACAAAAACGAAAGTCCGGGCTCTGGCAAAATCTTTAATAAAAAAAGAGATGTCAGGTAAATAAGCTTCTTGTTGTTTAAGTAATACTGAATCAAAAGAGATTTTACTTTTGATACTAAAAGACTCACTGGGAATCAATGTGAGCGATGCACCTGAGACTTCATCTTTTACTCTTATTTTCTTCCGGGGAAACCCAAGATATATTCTTCTTGCATTTTGAGGTTTAACTCCCGTTTCCAGAATCTTTTGAACAAACGCGATTGAGCTCCCATCCATTATTGGAAATTCAGGAGCATCCACATCAATCAGGCAATTATCTATACCACAAGCATACAAGGCTGCTAGTGCATGCTCAACAGTACTTACCTGTACTGTTGAAGATCCTAATACAGTTCCTCTCATTGTTGACACAACATTCTCTGCCAGAGCATCTATTATATGAGTACCCATTATGTCGGTACGCTTTATTTTATAGCCGTGATTCTCCGGAGCAGGATTAAACTTTATTTGTATATTTAAGCCTGTATGCAAACCTTTACCTCTCAAGGTAAAACTGCTTTTCAAAGTCCTTTGTTTTGTAATCATTGCAGAGTATCGTTACAAGTTATTTTATACGCTTATAAATCATTTCAAAATTAGATAATGGAACATAGCCCATTATGCGGCCGGCCGGCTTTCCTTCATTAAAGAAAAGAATAACAGGTGTTCCTGATAAATTATAGGCCTCAGCCAAGGGAGAATGAGACGTTATCTTTACTTTGAAAAATAGGTCAGACCGATTGTTGGATCCTACAATTTTCATATAGTGTTCCATTTTCTTATATACCTTAGATTCATCCTGATAAAACAGGACTGTTACCTTCCCCTTAAGAACTCCCTTCTTGAAAGAATTCTCATCCAGGATTTGCAAATCATATTCCAGACCTTTAATATCTTCATCTTTTTGCACTTCATATAATCCTATTACATAGATCAGTAAAGAAAATAATATGAGAGAACAACAAAAATGGATTGGTTTTAATTTATAGGTGATATGTTTTTTCATCATGAAGGTTTTTAGAAAGTTAGCGTCAAATACCAGTTGCTTCCTTTTTAAACAATGAATTTTTTACTAAACCTATAATATGTTTTTGCATACAATTTACTTTACACTGTTCAAAACATTATAAGAATCAGATCGTACTATTTAGCTAAATATCCCTTATATAATTCTTTGAGAATGCTTGTGCACAAATCATAATAACATAGAGATATAAAGTAGCGATACAAAAGAGCCGCCAACAGAAATAAGCATCCAATTACAATTTTATTCTTCATCTTGTTCCGCATTCCAATCCTGCTTAATAAATAGGAGTTTCGCCTGTCATCGGGTCGGTAAATGAATTACTATAAGCTTGATATATCGTTTATATCCGATTAGTATATACTGTAAAAATCGGGTTTTATACACATACCGATACGTACGTTCATTGAATATTTATTATAATCCAGAAGGCTATCTCCATAACCGTCCTGAAAACGGAGGAACAGATATTGGTTGGAACTCTTGGAAACCTTAAAAGCTATACTGGCTATTGTGTTTATATTCCCAAACCCTTTGCGTTGATTCAATTGCATCTCAAGCCACCATTTTTGCCTGGCATCTGTTAAACTGACATTTATTTGCCCCAGCCCTTTATAATCCAATAAATCTTTATTGTTATCACCATCAACATACGGAAGCCAAAACTCTCCCGATATATTGAACTGGGGATTAATATAATATTTGGCGGCAAGACTCAGATAATTCCAACTGCGGGACTCTTCTTTTTCCCTTCCGTTGGACTCATGCTTAATTTGTATAAATGCAACACCTAATAATCTGTTTTTGTGCAGTATAACCTTGGCGAGCCCAACCCCTGGATTATAATTCGTATCACGGAAAGGACTGGATTCTGCATAAATATTCCAGAATGATTTCTGGGTATAAGTAAGATAAGCAAAGGTTCCGAATGGTAATATACTTTTAGTCAAACGGTGTCTTATACTAATCTGAAACATCGCATCAGCCGTATTATTCGTAATTTTTTGGTTTAAAGGGATACCGGTAATAAAGAAATTATCTTTATATATTCCGAATGGAGGAATTTTGTCTATTGCATCCAATATCTCTTTTTCTGACCTGTATATTGTCACCCGCTTAAATAAATCCGCCAAATTATCTTCTTTATTTAAAATAGCAGTACTATCTTGAGTTTGGCCAAATAATGTAAATGGGAATAATAAAAAGATTAATATATATTTAATAAACTTATTCATACTATTGGCAATTATGAATTTGATAGAACCGGTAAATAAACGAAGTATACTCATTTACTTACCGATCCTTTTATTTATTATTGAATACCTCCACCAAGAGCCTTATAAAGATCTACCGAGCATTGAAGCTGTTCAAGTTTATCACTAACTTGCCCTAATTGAGCCTGCAAAAGATTCTGTTCGGCTGTCAGAACTTCAGTATAATTAGCCTCTCCAGCCTTCAATAGTTCTTGAGTAAAATCAACAGCCTTATTCAATGATGAAATCTGGGATTCCCTGATTTCATTCTTGCTGATTGATGATTCGTAGTTGTATAATATGTTCGAAACCTCTTCACCCGCAGATAGTACAGTCTTCTCAAATGTCAATAAAGCTTCTTGTTGTTGAGCCTTGGCTATTTTGAGATTACCTGTCAATTGTTTTTTAGCAAAGATAGGTTGCGTCAATCCTCCTATTATACTGGCAAAAATATTTTCAGGTTTGAAGAAATTAGACAGGGAGTTTGCTCCGTAACCGATCATCCCGGAAGTAAGGGTTATGGAAGGATAGAAAGCGGCGCGGGCAGCATGAGTCAGTTCAAATGCTGAACGGAAGCCTAACTCAGCCTGCTGTACATCAGGACGTTTAGCCAACAGCTGAGCAGGTACTCCATAAGCTAGCCGGGAAACGATCATTTGATCTGAAATAGTAGCACGTACCACATGACCAGGTTTACGACCCAATAATGTACTGATGGAGTTTTCCATTTGTCTGATCTGGCTTTCAAGGTCAGGTATGGTAACCCGGGTGCTGTATAATAATGATTTGCTTTGCTCGACGGATGCTCCGTTAAGCATACCGGCCTCCATCAACGCCTGCATCGTGGTTGTACTCTCTTCCAGCAAAATAACAGTCTCTTTTGTTATTTTAAGCTGTTCATCCAAGGCTAGAAGAGAATAGTATGAAGTAGCAATATTGGCAACCAGCGATGTCTTTATCAGGTTATGATAAGCATGGCTGTTGAGAAACTGTGCATATTTGGCCTTCGACTGACGATTTAGCTTTCCCCAGACATCCAATTCCCAACTAGTACTGACGCCTAGTGTATAGGTGGTGGAGTGATAGCCTAAAACATCTTTACCATCAACACCATTACTTGATCTGGAATGTTCTGCCTGCCCGACTAAAGAGACATCCGGGAAATAAGCGGCTTTAGCCATCCCGAGGTTTGCTTCTGCCTGTTGTATCCTTGTTACGGCAATTTGTAAATCGAAGTTATTTTGCAGGCCTTCTTCTATCAATTCCTGCAAGACAGGATCTTTGAAATACTCACACCAGGTCATATCAGCAATGGTTACGGTATCTGTTGAGGGCCGATCCCTGAACAGGCTATCGGTATTCACTTCGGGTGATTTATAGCGGTTTGTAACCTGGCAGGAGGTCAGCCCCATTGAGGCTGTAAGCCCCAACAGAACGATTCCTTTTATATATTTATTCTTCATTTTATTATTTATTATTGTCTTCGTTTTCTTCTGAATTAACCAATCCCGATTTACTGAATTTTTCCTGTAAAGATTGGAAGATGATATAAAGAGAGGGGATTACCAATATTCCCAACATAGTACCGACAAACATACCTCCAATAGCACTGATACCGATAGAACGGTTACCTATTGCCCCTGCTCCACTGGCAAACATCAATGGTAAAAGTCCGCATATAAAGGCAAAAGAAGTCATCAATATAGGACGTAACCGGGCTACTGCACCGCTGATTGCTGCCTCGACAATGCTCATTCCCGCTTGCCTTCGTTGCACGGCATATTCGACAATCAAAATTGCATTTTTAGCCAATAGACCAATCAACATAATCAGGGATATCTGTACATAGATATTATTGACAATACCATCTTTAAGACCAAAGATCAATAAGAAGATATAAATTCCGGCAAGACCGATCGGCAGCGAGAGGATTACACTCAACGGAGTTATATAACTTTCGTACAATGCTGCCAATAAGAGATAAACAAAGATTAAACACAACCCGAAAACAAGTACAGTTTGGCTACTACTATCAGCTTCTTCTCTGGTCATTCCCGCATATTCATATCCATATCCGTCAGGTAATGTTGTGGCAGCAACTTCCTCTACAATCTTTAAAACATCTCCGGTACTATATCCTCCATAAAAATTAGGTATGATGATGGCATCAATAGAGGTAAACATATTAAAGCGTGCTAAAGTCTGCGGACCGGTTACATCTTTTATAGTTACAAATTCAGTAATAGGTGCCATCTCCCCGTTAGCTGTCTTAACCGATAATTTATTCAGGTCATCTAATTTAGTCCTGTATTTAGGATCAGCCTGAACCATTACACGAAATTGTTTACCGTATAAATTAAAATTAGACACATACATACTGCCGACATAAGCTTGCATCGTTGCCATTACATCACTCAGGGTAATACCGGCTTCTTTAATTTTAGCTATATTGGCATCAATTTCTTTTTGAGGAAAGTTCGGGTTGAAATTAGTCATGGCAATCATCACTTCTTTTCGTTGCTGCATAGCTGAAAGAAATTCTTGCGATATTCCATGAAATTTATTGATATCGCCTCCCGTCTTGTCCTGTAATTGCATATCCACTCCCGTAATTAGACCAAACCCTTGCAAGGTTGGTAAGGGATTGAATAAGAATTTTGCCTGAGACATTTGCTTTGTTTTTTCTGTAAGAATAGCACCAACCTCTTGTGCCGTCTTTTCTCTTTTATCCCATGGTTTGAGTTTTACAGCTACCGACCCATAAGAACTAGCCTCTCCATTTATCAAACTGATACCTGTTAATTTTATCACACAATCTACTTCATCCATTTCTTCTATCATATCTACAACCTGAGTCATTACAGAATCAGATCTTTCTAGAGATGATCCCGGAGGTAAAGTAACCATTCCAATCAAGGTTCCTCCATCTTCTTGCGGAACAAAGCCTGTAGGAATAAATTTCATAATGGCGACCAATACAACAATACTTACGCCTATTATCGCCATTGTAATCCAACGATGCCCCTTTTTGCCGAGAAACTGGAGTGATTTCTTATACTTAGATGTTCCTTTATCAAATAAGATATTAAAATTGCTATAGAAGCGTTTCAGAAAGTTCTTTTTTGTTGAATCGTCTTCGTGATGCGGCTTTAAGAACAAAGCACAAAGAGCCGGACTTAATGTCAATGCATTTACCGCCGATATAATAATAGCAATAGCCAGTGTCAGGCCGAACTGCTTGTAAAATACACCTGTGGTTCCACCGATAAAGCTAACGGGAATAAACACCGAGGCCATTACCAGGGTAATAGATACAATTGCAGGAGCAATTTCTGTCATTGCATCTATTGCAGCACGTTTAGGATCTTTTTCACCTGACTCAAGACGAGCGTGCACGGCCTCGACGACAACGATCGCATCATCGACGACTATCCCGATAGCTAAAACAAGAGCAAATAGAGTGAGCAGATTTATCGAAAATCCAAATAAGGATAAGAAAAAGAATGTGCCGATAATAGCAACAGGAACTGCTATTGCAGGAATTAAGGTAGAGCGAACATTCTGAAGAAATATAAATACAACGATAAATACCAAAATAAAAGCTTCAATCAGCGTGCTTATTACTTTATTTATAGAAACATTGAGAAATTCACTGGCATCCATCACATAAGTTACTTTCAGTCCCGGAGGGAAAGATTTTGATGCGTCATCGATACGTGCTTTGATATTGTTGATTAGTTCACTTGCATTTGACCCAGCTGTCTGATTGATTGTTATTCCAATCGCAGATTTTCCATCCAATGTGGTCAACACTGAATAATTAAGCGATCCCAACTCTACATCTGCAATGTCTTTTAGCCGCAATATCTGCCCATTTTCAGAGCGAATTATAATATTGGAAAATTCTTCTGTTGTGTTTAAGCGTCCTGTATACTTTAGTGTATACTGGAAACTCTGGTCACTGTTTTGTCCCAGTTCTCCCGGTGCAGCTTCGATATTCTGATCGTTCAGGGCAGCTATTGCTTCCGACGGGTTTATTTTATACGTATTCATTTTATCCGGTTTAAACCAGATGCGCATTGAATAGTCCTTGGAACCGAATACGCTTGCATTACCTACACCATACACACGTTTGATTTGGGGAAGGAGGTTGATATTCGCATAATTCTGAAGAAACTTGTCATCGTACTGTTCGTTGTCCGATGAAAATGCAATCATCATAATCATACTGGTTTGCTGTTTCTGCACAGTTACACCAACCTGAGTGACTTCCTGAGGCAACAATGGGGTTGCCTTAGATATTAGATTTTGTACATTTACGGCTGCTATATCAGGGTTAATCCCTTGTTTAAAATATATAGTTACCGTAGCCGCTCCACTATTAGATGCTGATGATGTCATATAAGTCATCCCTTCTACTCCATTGACAGCCTCCTCGATTGGTACAATGACCGATTTCATAATCACATCAGCGTTGGCTCCTGCGTAAGTGGTCTGTATCTGAACCGTAGGCGGCGCAATATCAGGATATTGTTCTACCGGTAGAGATGCAAGACCGATTATCCCGAGCACAACAATCAGAATTGAAATGACGGTGGATAATACGGGTCGTTCTATAAATGTCTTTAACATTGTTATCGTTATTATTTAATTTATACTTGGTGGATTAATCCTTGATACTAATTTTTTTGCCATTGCTAAGGGTTGCAATCCCATCAGATACAATCTTATCTCCTGTGGAAAGACCTTCGGTTACAACATATGTTTTGCCATCAGGCATCTCGCGGGCAGTTATAATTACTTGTTGGACTGAATCTGCCTGTACTTTATAGACCAGTATTTTGTCTTGTTGAGCAAAAGTTGCTTTCTGTGGTATGATGATAGTATTGTCAACATGTTCGGGGATAATAACTTTTCCACTGGCTCCACTTCTTAGTTTACCATCCTTATTGGGAAACTCAGCTCTAAAATTGGCTGATCCGGTAGAAATATCGATAATGCCGGATATGGTCTGTATTTTACCTTTTTCGGAATATAGGCTTTCATCGGAAAGCTGAAGGTTTACAGGCGGCAGGTTATTAATCTTTTCGGATTGAGTTTTACCATCAGCTTTATCAAGGAAATGCTTTAGTTCATTTTCATTGAGAGAAAAATAGGCAAACACATTTCCGGTGCTGGCAACAGAGGTTAATACATCCGATTTACTGACTAAGCTGCCGATACGGTATGAAACAGTACCGATAACCCCATCAACAGGACTTGAAACATTGGTCCAACCCATTGTTGCCTGGGCACTTTTCAATGTTGCTTCTGCTTGTTTTAAAGAAGCTAAAGCAGTTGCATATGAATTTTCATATGTCAACAGCTGTGTATTGCTGACAATACCTTTTTCGGCTAATGGGCGGATTCTGTCAACGTTCACTTTTGCGGTGTTCAATTGTGCCTGCGCGCTATTGACGGAAGCTTGAGCTGATGCAAGGGCTTGTTCGGTTTCAGGAGAGTTGATTTTAAACAGGGTCTGTCCTCTTTTTACATCTGAGCCTTCGTCTACATATATGGCATCGATAAAGCCTTCTATGCGCGGTCTAATCTCAACGTCTTCCTGTCCCTTGATTGTTGCCGGATACACTGTCTCCAAGACGGCACTCTGTTTTGTTATAGTTATTACCGGGTAAGCCGAAGGGGTCTGCTGCTCATTGTTGTTTTTTTTACTACAGGCCGAATAGGTAAGCAGAACGCTTACAACACAAAGAAAATGTTTTACTTTCATCTTATTTTAATTATTTATTTTACATAATTCGTCCGAAAGGAGTCGTAATTGTTTTACTAAGTTATTTCGATTTACTCTGCAGTACAGAGAATTATTCATCTCGGAAATACTGCTGAATGCACATTTATAAACATCTATACCTTCTGCTGTTAGTTTTATATATACTACCCGGGTATTCTCTGTCCCTCTCATACGTGTTACAAACTGCTTTTTCTCCAGATTGCGAAGAATCGTAGAAGTAGTCATCGGATCTATACCGGTTTTTTCGGAAAGATCGATCTGTATGATCTCCTGCCGGCTTACTGTGAAATGATAAATAGCGGATAGTATCTCGAATTGGGAATGTGTAAGCCCGCAATTATCCAGAACTTGCTTTTTCCTCTTGGTCCATAATTTAATCACCTGATTAAATAAATGGTCTATTGCTACAATATTACTTTCATACATTTTTTATTTAGTCTTATAGTTATTGTTTACTAATACCATTAATTATAAGTATGCATATTATAAGATCGCAACTTATTGTATGTCAGAATTTAATATGCTTTTATGGATTAAATGATACCCCTGCGCTGAAATAGAAGCCCGGGTCATTTTTGGATGAATAAATATACTTGCTGCCTGTTTCTCCTGTTTTGTAAACTTTGGAGTCGATAGTATTAACCAATCCGGTTTTGCCATAGATTATGAAAGAGTTCATTCGATATTCATATGTAAAACCTGATTTAAGTTGAATCTCCCTGTGGTAATAACTTTTTGAATAAGCTTCTTTTTCAGGATATATATAAAAGATGTTAGATTTCAATTCACTGCCCAGGGATAGTCGGCTGTTCTTGCCTATACCCTTCTTTACCATGATCCTTTGCGGGATAGCAACATCCAAAATGAAATCCGGTCTGATTTTATGTTCAAGTGTAAAAATTGGTATAACAGGACTTAATGAGGCGGGATCATAATTAACCGCTAAACCGGCAGTGATCGTTGTCCGACGGTCTGCTTTTAGAACTAATATTCCTGCCGAAGCAGCTTTAAAGGCTTCTACGTCTTTATGACTTCCGTCTACACCTAGGGATACATTATATATGGCAGGTTTACCAAATAATTTAGAAGTATAAGAAAAGCTTGTTATTCCGGCAATGTAATGTAAATCTGAATTATTCCCGAATATATCTAAATCAGGATCACCTTTATAAACTATATTTCCATGATCAAAATAGTTGTACCGATATAGCACGGAGGTCTTTATTGCCCATCGCTGCTTTTTTATTACGGGAATATTTACCGTAATCTGGATATTATCACGTCTTTTGATTTCTCCTTCTTTATATTCTTTTTTGAATAACTTTGACTCAAAATCGGAAGGAAATGTCTGCTGATATTCCACATCTATCATTCGCGCCGGAGGAAATTTATCTGTTACCTTCTCTGTTGCTTTTGATAATGGAGATTTATTTTCCTGACCATAGAGTGTCACCGATAAAACAAAAGCAATAATGCATAACAAACTTTTTTTCATAACAAACTTTTTTGATACAAAAGAAGTTATACATCCAATACTAAAAAAGCAGTTTTTTTGTGAGGCGGGCTATTTAAGGGATGAAGCGGGCAAAGTCCGTATTTAAATGAATATCAATATTTATAAGACTTTTTATAAGGTGGAAAGGGAGAATTATTTTTCTGTGTCAAATAAAAAAATGTCCGCTTAAAAGGCAATATTGCCCGTTTAAAAGATAAATCTTTACTTGTTATAAATCTTATTCTTTAATTTTGTCACCATGGAAAATATTAAATGGAAATTAAACCTTTTTATCTCATTGGCTCTGTCTCTTATCGGGTTATCATTTAGAGTCATCAGAATAGACCTTACATTATCTAATACATTACAAATTATTATATCAAATTTTTTTTATTGTTTTTTCAATATTGTGATTTTAAATGCGCTATTATACAGGTCAGGAAATAAATTCATAGAAAATAAATTATATGTTATAGGATGTATTATAGGGGTATCCTTGGTAGGATTCATTGTTCATGACGGGATACTAGGTTTATTTCAGTTGGAAACGTTGCAGGTTATTCTCCTTCAAAGGAGTGAAGCATATATCAATGTGATATTTAGGGGAATACTTCTAAACAGTTTGTACTTTTTTATATTATATCATCTTCATGTATTAAATCAGAAGCAAAAGAATAGCATCGAAATCATACAATTGAAGCAAATACAATTAGAAGCAAACTTATCGTCGATGAAAGAGCAGTTAAGCCCACATTTTTTATTTAATACCTTGAATACTCTTAGTACATTGACACAAGAGGAAAAAGTTAAAGATTATGTTTCAGAACTGGCTCAGGTATATCGGTACGTCTTGCTATTGGAAAAGAAGAACATTGTATCATTAAAAGAAGAACTTGATTTTATTCAATCTTATCTCTATATTATTAAATCCCGCTTGGAAAATGCTATAGATATCAATATACAAGTAGATAAGGATTTATTAAATACGCTATTACCACCTCTCACCTTGCAGCTATTAATTGAAAATGCAATTAAGCATAATATCGCGTCAATATCTAAACCTCTGAAAATTTATCTTTATAATACAAGTAAAGACTATTTGATTATTGCAAATGATCTTCAACCTAAATTATCTACTCAATATTCTACGGGAATAGGATTGAATAATGTTGCACAACGTTATAAATTATTGTTTGACCGAGATATACTTATAGAAAAGTCTGATATAACATTTACAATAAAACTCCCAGTTATAAGCAATGAAAGTTCTCATAATAGAAGATGAAATAAAAGCGGCCAAGGAATTGGAAAGAATCCTTTTAGCATTGGATTATAACATACAAATCGTTGGTATAATAGATTCTGTTAAAAATGCAATTATATATCTGTCGAAGCATATACATCCGGATTTAATATTTTCGGACATACAGTTAGCTGATGGAATGTGCTTCGATATCTATAATAAGATTACACCGAAATGTCCCATTATTTTCTGTACAGCATTTGATGAATATATGGTAAATGCTTTTGAAACCAGTGCAGTAAGTTATATATTAAAACCAATTACAAAATCCAAGATTGGAACTGCATTGGAGAAATATGAACAGATGAAATCTGTCTTTGCACCAGCCCAGACGTCTAAGGATATTGACGCATTGTCACATAAATTAAAATACTTATATAAAACTGCTTTATTGGTCAATCAAAGAGAGAAAATCATTCCTATACCGGTAAAGGATATTGCTTTTTTCTATCTTGATAATACTATGGTGAAAATCTTAACTTTCAATCATCAACGCTATTCCATTTCTTCGAGCCTTGATGATTTAGAGCGGAATGTAGATCCACAAATATTTTATCGAGCTAATAGAAAATTCCTAATCAATAGGGACGCAGTATTAAGTATAGAACGATATTTTTCAAGGAAACTTGCTATCAAGCTAAAAGAAGAAACTCCCGAAACGATTGTGGTTAGTAAGGCAAAGGCAAGCGATTTTTTAAATTGGTTGGAAAGTGTCTAAATAGTTATTTCATAAATCAAATGAGATATTAAAGAGTTGTACCTTATAATTTTCTTTAATCCAGATCGAGGTAGATAGGTAAAAGGCAAAATAATCTAATACCCTGAATTACATGGATTTTTAGTGGGAGGTATCTATTCTGAGAGGTAAAGGCAAACAAATTATTTTTTTAATAAGATATAATATGCTTGAATATATTGCCACATTACGTAAAGAAACAGACGAAATAATAGAAAATATTGAATACTCAAATAGTAACATACTGAAAAAGTCCCTTGAAGCCTCTCATATTCTAGCAACGGTTTTTGATAGGTTAAAGAATTTCATACTTTCCTACCATTTTCAGGATGAAGCTGAAGAAATTCTTTTTTTCAAAGAAACAAAACCCAAGTTTTGCTATCGGCTGATTTATTATCGTAAACTGTATAATATAGAAATAAACCGTCCTGTTGCTGGAACCTGTACACAAAAAGAATATTTGTATGAAGAATTGGAAGCAATAAACAAATACACAAACAAGCGCTTAGATTTTGTTCGTTACTATCGATCTGGCTCTACCCATCTAGACTCTCTTTACTTTTTACGTGGCAGAGTGGATACTGAGCAATATTTAGAAACCTTTTATTATGAACTCGATCCGAATTTTTCTACAAACTGTGACTTTAAAGTGGCTAAAATCATGGCTAACGATATGCTTTCTGCTTATCTGATGCAGGAAATAGAACTATTGAATGACAATGGAATGAAATTTGGCACGTTTAATTTTCCTGCTACTAAGAAGACATGGATGGGCAGTAAAGCTGAATTGCAGGAACAAATTTTTTCTTGGGATAGTGCCGGAATGTTTGGAGATGTACCGTTAACACAGCTTTACGATTACATACAAAATGTATTCAATATCCAATTAGACAGTAATCTTTCACGAACTCTTGGCGATTTGAAAATACGGAATAACCCTACGCCATTTCTTGACAAGTTAAAAGATGCCCTATTGCGGCGTATGGGTAGAAAATAATAATACCGAGGTCGGTATGTATCCTTAAACACCCGATTTTGAGCTGAATTAGCATCAAAATCGGGTGTTTTGGTTTAAAATATGCATTATACTGACCTTTTCCGTATTTTTCATCTCCCTTTTTCGGAGAAAATTCACTTATATTCGATTACAAATAAGCTATTTACAAAAATATTCAAAAAAAGTAATACCGACCTCGTTATCAAGTATCAAAAAACGCTTGAACTTTGCATAAAATCAATAAGTTACGAGTATGAAAGTAATAAGCATAGAATCGGAAGCCTATAAAATACTGCTACAAAAAATAGATAAGATTCATTCTTTTGTCCAAAAACAAGAGAAAGAAAATACCATCCTACAACAGTTCGATCCATCTGAGGTTTGGTTGAGTGATCAAGATGCCGCCACCATATTGCGGGTAAGCAGACGTACTATGCAACGGCTACGCAGTAACGGAGAAATAGCCTATTCAATCAGGGGAGGAAGAGTGTGGTATCTGTTGGCAGAGGTCAAACGTCTATTACCCGGACTTATGGTAAAGAAGAATAAGAAAGGAGGCAAGCCATGAGCGAGGACGAAGGCATAAGGGATTTCATGCAGGCGTGGTTCGAGCAATTCATGGGACGCTTTGACCGATTAGATAAATTTATGGATATAATGAGTGGACGGCATAACGTATTAAATGGCGAACGGCTTTTAGACAATCAAGACTTGTGTCAAATGCTGAACGTAAGCAAACGAACATTGCAGCGTTACCGCTCGGCTGGAGAACTGACCTATATAACCATCCATCACAAGATATTTTACACAGAGAAAAACGTAGAGAAATTTATTCGTGATCATTTTAGAGATGGTGTCGATAATAATGAAACAGAATAATTAGGTTAGTTGTTTTTTTAGTCGAAGTTACTCAACAAGTGATAATTATTTTATATTCATACTTAATCATTGCTAAATTCGGAGATGTTTTCGTGATACAAAGGAATACTCAGCTATCTTTGTACATGAAAAATTAAAGCGACAAAATATGAAGCCAAAAGTAATTTGTCATATGATGAGTTCAGTTGATGGTAGACTTATGCCTTATCGTTACAGCCTTCCTCTCAATGGTAAAAGCCATGATGATTTGATAAATCAATACGTCGCACTATCCGAGCAGCTTAATGGGGATGCGTCACTTATCGGACGTCCAACTCTTCAAGCAATGTATTTCAAAGATACATTTGACCACAAAGATTATCCTCCTACTGATGAAACAGAGACTTTCATAGCTAAGCCAGACAAGACAAATACTTATATAGTCCTTGATCCAAATGGAAAAATACTCTATGACAATACAGGTGACAATAATTACATATCGATTCTCAGCGAAAAAGTATCAAAAGAATACCTCCAACATCTGAAAGAAAAGCAAGTATCCTATCTTTTTGCCGGACATGATGGGAATAACTTGAAAAGAGCGCTAGATGTCCTAGCTGATGATTTTGGATTTAAGACCATTTTGCTAGAAGGTGGCGGAATTATAAACGGACTATTTCTTAAAGCTGGATTGATAGATGAACTAAGCCTTTTTATCTGTCCGAGCTTAGATGGGCTTTCAGGTGTGCCTGCCATATTTGAATATAAAGGCGAGATTGATGAGCTGCCAGCACAAGGTCAATCGTTGGAATTGACTTCAATAAAACAACTTGAAAATGATGTAGTATGGCTTTGCTATAAATTTCATCTTACAAAAAAATTTAGGAGACATAATTTTCATTATATATCTTAAACAAAAAGACCGCAGAATTATTCTACGGTCATCTTCATTTAGAGCTTCATACCTCTTTTCTCATCCTTTGGCGGAGAACTACTCACCGATCCAATAACGAATCTGTCCCCCATAACTTCTTTCACTCCTTGCAAAGTATTTGGCATAGGGGCATCCTGAATCGCTGTTGATTGTGGGCTATTCTGAGATTGAACCTGATTCTTTTCAGGAATATTTTCTTGTCCCTCACTTTGCTCAATGGGCTTTAAGGATAACTCTATCTTACGCTCCAAAGCGGTAAGTTCCGTTTTCAAGCCCTTCAGGTCATTCTCTTTTGACCATATACTTTCTACTACCTGCCTGAGAACGGGTACATCCTGCATCCGCTTATCGGTATCCGTCTGGTATTTCTCTAAAAGTTTAGGCATACTGTCGAGTGCATTCAGAAAGTTTAACGATGCAGTTTTAGGGTCTGCCGCCAGACTCCCATAATTGTAGTTGTAGAGTATCTGCCCCTCGCCACGTATAAAAAAGCGGTTTTGTATCAGGTCAAAACCATCTTTATTTGTAGTTTCGGATTTTACCAATAAATCAAAGCCATATAACGAACCGATTTTCTCATGTGCTCCATGAGTACGTGCTTTATCTGCTATTTCATTCAGTTTCTTACCTATAGCAACTGGATCAGTAGCTTGAAACCCATCCAATTTTACAGGATTGAGCCGTGTACCATCAGGAGCAACCTGCACCCGGTTATTGAATGCTTCCACATCTTTGGAAATGCGATCAATATATCCTTTATTGGATTCTACCGTCTGCATAATATTTTCCAACTTGTAACGGCTCGATGATTTACCCCGAACGAAAGCCTGCTTTTCACTGTCCAAAGCAGCTATCTTTTTTTCTATTCTTGCTTTCTCCAATAATTCGGTGTTCCCTGACAAGATAGCTACATATTCAGAAAAATTCATACCGTTTTTCTCATCCATACTGCCCTCATCAATGGTTCGAGTGCCCAAATTATTGTTTTTAAGCTGTTTAATAAATAGTTGCTTGTTGTGTAGTAAGCCAAATTTATATGCATCGAGTGATTTTTCCACAGCATAGATTTTCACATCTACCTTATTGTCAGCATACAGTTTTGCAATTTCGTTGCCTTTGCGTATAGCTCGTCCGTCGCGCTGTTCCAGATCTGAGGGACGCCACGGTGCGTCCAAATGATGAATGGCCACTGCTCGCTTCTGAGCGTTCACACCTGTTCCCAACATTTCGGTAGAGCCGAACATGACACGGATTTTACCCTCGTTCATATCCTTAATCATCGCTTTACGTGCTCTCTCGCTAGTAGCCTCCTGAATAAATCGCACTTCGGATGCAGGAATGCCGTAATCCTCCACCAACTTGCGCTTAATCTCAGTATAAGGACTCCATTGCCCCGGCTTGTATGTTCCTAAATCTGAAAAGACAAACTGTGTGCCTTTCTGGGCATTGTACTTTTGGTAGTAATCCGCTATCGAGGCAGCACAATGGCTTGCTTTATTATCTATATGGTCGCCGTATTTATCAGGGTCTATCATCCGCATATCGAGCGACATCTTTCGGGCATAGTCGGTTGCTATCAGCATTTTCGCTTTTTCTTCCCGTTCCGAAAGTGGTGCACGTCCCAAAAGAGTGGCATTCCCTGTTTTGGCAAACTCCATCAACTTACCGATAAACTCCTGCTGGTCGGGTGTCGGTGGTATATTGTGCAGAATCTCGTTCTTTTCTGGACGATCAATGCCTATATCTTGTGCAGTACGGTAATCGGTAATTTCGGAATAGAAAGAAGCCAACTCCGGTACTTTTATAAAATAGCGGAAACGTTCTTTCTGTACAATCTGGTTCGTTACCGAAAACTCGTAATCTTTGGTTTTCTTGGCAAAGATCGCTGCCCACGCATCGAAGGTATTGATACCCTGCCTTTCCAGTTCTTTGGGACGCAGGTATTTGAATAACAGATACAATTCAGTCAATGAATTGGAAATCGTTGTCCCCGACGAGTAAGTAGCCCCTAAATCCTTGCCTGTGCGTTCCTGTATGGTACGCAGGGCAAAAAGCATATTGAGTGCCCGTTGTGAGCCTTCGGTATTTCCTAAGCCCGCTACACGGTCGTGACGGGTGGTAAAGGTCAGATTTTTAAATTTGTGAGATTCATCTACGAACAAATGGTCTATGCCAATCATCCGAAAATCCGACATATTATCCTTACGGTTTTCGATCTGATGAGCTACTCCCTCTAACTTTGTTTCAAGATTGGCTTTTCGTTTCTCACAACCTTTCAGCATCCCTCTTGAAACCTCCTTACCCTGTGCACGAAGCACTTCGAGATTTTCCTCCACGCTATCGAGTTCAGCCTGCAAGATGCCTCGTTGTATCTCCGGAGATTGCGGTATCATACCGAACTGCTCGTGTGTTAAAATCACGGCATCCCAATTGTTGTTTTTCATTTCGTTGAAAATACGATTGCGGTTCTGCGGTGTAAAATCTTCTTTACCCGGATAGAGTACCTTGGCATCGGGATATGCCGTACAAAAGGTTTGAGCGATTTCGTGAACATTGGCTTTCAGCCCTGTGATAAGGGGTTTGTTTACCAATCCGAGTCGCTTCATCTCCATTGCTCCGCAGCACATAATGAGCGTTTTACCTCCGCCGACCTCATGGTCGATTATGCCGCCACCATTCAATTTAAGCATCCAGATGGCATCTTTCTGGCTCTTGTATAAGTCGGGAATGCCTAAGCCTTTTAGATCGAGTCCGGGAAAAGTCTGGTGCGAACCGTCGTATTCCGGTCGTACAAAACAATTGAATGTTCGATTATACATATCGGCAAGTCGGTCTTTAAATTCGGGAGCTTGTTCTCTGAGCCAATCTGAAAAGCCGTTACGCATCTCATCTATCTTAGTATTGGCAAGCTGTATTGCTTCTCCGTCCCGTACTTTCGTATCCTTGCCATCCACCCTGACCGTTTTTGTAATATCGGGAGTGGTATCATGCAAGGCATGGCGCATCAGGGCAATACCATCAAAGGTGCGGCTTTCGCCCTTGACTGCATATTGATCACTGATCTTAGCATTTTTAGTGTTAGAATTTATGCTAAACTCATCCCGGCTCTGTGCATAGTGGATATTGACATCCGTTTCAAAAAGATGTGAAGCAAAAGCGGCGTATATACCCGTAGGTATCCAGCGTTCGCCAAAATTGAAATCCAAATCGTCGAAGGCTATCGGTTTGGGTATCGCTTCCCGCAGGGCATTCAGTGATTCCTCTATCCGTTTTTCGGGGTTTCGATTAAAGAACAATTCTATCTCATCGGCTTTGGATACGACATTGCCGGAAATAAACTTATCGGCAACTTCATAGCCGTATATCAAGGGGTTGAAATAGATTTTACCTTTCAACTCGTCAAATAATTCCTCTTTTGTTCCTCCGGTAAGCGAAACCATATAATCGGGGTTTACCGCCCCATATTTGTTTAGACTGGAGACAAGAGCTTCGTATGCATTATCCACTTTGGAAATCTCATCGGGATTAAAGGCTACGGGACGTTCAAAGATATCAGCCTTTATCGCTTTGCCCTCCCGGTAGCGTTCCAACGAGAGTATTTCTCGCCCTGTGGCATCCATCTTGATGAGGTCGAGATTTTTTGCATCGTTCAGGTTTCCGAATTTTTGTATAAAATCATCATACAGGCGATTGAGCATTTGGCGTAATGCTGGATTCTCTTTCAATGTATCGGCTTCGTTGTTATACAAGTGGTTGTAGGTATCGCGTATCTCGATATAGAGGGATGCCCGTTTTTGTTCATTGGGTGATAATTCCAACGGATGGAACATGGGTTGATGTTTGTCCATATCACGTAGGTAGCCGATACGATTATCCGTATCAGTGACTAATGAACCATCCTTATAATGTTTCGGCAATCCATTTTCGGGCATCGGCATCGGAATAGGCTTTAACCGTTCCGCCCTTTCTTTTTCCAAACGTTCGGCACGTTGTTCGGGTGTTTCAGAGGGTTTGCTTGTTGTCGGGATTTTCGGTTGTACCTCCTTTTGCTGACTGGCTTTAGGCTGTGGTATGGGCATACGGCGGCGGGAACGTTTGGGTTGTTTTATCTGCGAACGTTCTTCGGCTGAAAAACCAAACAAGTCGTACAAGGAAACAATCGGCTGTTGCTGCATATCAGGTGGCGGTACTTCCTTTTGTTCTATAACTTCTCCGGTATTCGTATTTACAAACAATCCGCTGGCTTCATCCTTGATGATTGTATCTTTTTTTTCTGTTGTTGGTACAGCTTTCGTTTCTTCTTTGGCTTGGTCAATGTGTGGTTCCACAACTACTTTTCTCTCCTGCTCGGACAGTTCCGCCCATGCTTTGCGGTTTCTGGCTTCTGCAAAAGGATGGAAAAGAACTAAATCTTCTTCAATAGGTTCATAAGCCGATTTAGGGCTTAGCTCTACCATATCCGATACAGATATTTCCTGTACAGAAGCTACAGTTGTTTGTTGCTCCTGTTTCTCCGAAGCATGAAATAAGTAATGCTCCAGATCGAGATGCTTGGAAAAATCTTCATTCAGCATCCGGTATAATGTAGCTGCAATGGCTTCCGTTCCTCCAGAGTGGGTAAATTCCATTGCAGGTTTTCCGTAAGGGTCAGTACCTACTTTTACATCAGTCTGTATCACCCTGTCGAAGTCTTTGAACAAATTGTTTACAGATATACCGTTGGATAACTTGCGGGATTCTATAAAGTCTTGTTGGCGTTGGCTTGGTAAAATAGTTGTATTCTTACGTTGCAGGATAATCAGGTCGCTGCCGACTTCCGTCCCTGCTTCCTCGGCAAAGAGGTTGTTGGGCAGGCGAATAGCCGATACGACATTGCAACTATTCATCAAGTGTTCACGAATCGGCTTGTTCTGCTCCGAATTGAGAACGCCCTGTGAAGTGATAAAAGCTATCAAACCACCCTCATGTGCAGCCATCACACTTTTAGTGAAAAAATAATTGTGGATGGCCTTTGTCGATTGGCTCACTGCGGGTATATCGTGCTTGGAGAGCAAAGGATCAAATACAGCCACATCACCAAAAGGAATGTTCGAAGCTATTACATCATAATGCTGTGCATAACGTCCTTCCATTTTTTCATAGCCTTCAATCCGTATGTTGTCCTGCGGATGAAGATGTGAGAGAATCTTACCCGTCAGCAGATCTTTTTCAAAACCTGTTACTTCTGCATCAGGAGCAGTTTCTTTGAATGAAGCTATAAACGCTCCGGCTCCGGCACTCGGTTCAAGAAAACGTTGAGGTTTGATACCGCTGTTATTCAGAGCAAGTGCTAAGGCATCAACAACGGGCTTGGGTGTATAAAAAGCGGTCAGCACCGAATTTTTGAGTGAGCTGACATAGCGTTTATATTCGGTATCATCTTTGGCTCCATCCCGTAATACTTGGTGCAATTCAGTTACAAGTGGGAATAAATCATGCTCCGAGGCTTTCCAATATTGTATATCTTCCTGTTTGGCGGTGGGATTCAACACGGCTTTTATCCCTCCGAAGCCGGAATAGGCTGACAGTTTCTCTTTTTCATCATCGGTAGCCTGCCTTTTCTCTTTATCGAGTGCGAATGCAATACGGATCGCCTCGATATTATCCCGAAGATGGGCTTTCTTATTATAAGCCATTTTCGAGCAGTATTTGTATTTCGCCAGTCAGCTCCGTGTAAAACTGATTGTACTGTAGTGTATCGGCAAAATCATCAGACAGGGTGTATTTTTGAATCGTATCCGTAAGTCGGGGCAATAACTCCATTGCTATACCTTCGGCTTGGGATGGGTCTACTTCTTCGGAAAATTCTTCCCAAAGAATAGTCACAAGGGTTCGGTAGGTGGAGAAATATAAACCTTCATACAGGACTTGCGAAGAGATTGCTTCTGCTTCGTCATGTGTATGACCTGCTTTTATAGCTTGGCTGTATGTTTCTGCTGCGGAATCACCACGTACAGCAATAAAATCGAGGTCGGTAGCTTTAGTGGGATGTGTATCTCGCAGGTAGGATAATAGAGATAGCCGAAAATAAGAGAATTTTACGGCTGAAGTATTTGGTTTTGTTGCCATATCGTTGATTTTTTAGTAGTGAGAAAAAGAAAAAGCATCCGAAGCTTAGCCTCGGATGCCACCACTAAAAAATCAATGTTAAACGACTATTCCGAATCGTAGAACAAAGACCTTTCAGTGGTAAAGATAGTGAAATTATTATTTCAATGGTCGCTTCTTTCTTGGTGTCATTGCGTATCCAATCGCTTATATTTAAATTTGTATGATTAATTGAATCGTAATATCAATAAGCAATTGTCATGTCCTTACCTGATGTCCGAATAGATAGATTGAAAGAATCTGAATATGAAGAAGTCGCTACTATTTTAGTAGATGCTTTTGAATCGAATCTTGCTTATGCTTCAATCTTCGTAAATAAGGATAAATTGCGAGACGGATTGTTCTGGTTATTTAAGACCAATCTATACCTCATAAACAGAAGACAAGCTGTGACAAAAGTCGTTAGAATGAAAAACTCAATGGAAATAATAGGAGTATTTAGCTTATTACCTTCCAATGGAGTAAAATCTGAACTTCGCGATTATTTCAAGATCGGATTACCCCGATTTATTATGAATTTTGGACTCTCTGCTTTACGCACAATGCTTAAGATGGATTCTCTCAATAAAGAGCTTCTAACAAATGCCATCGGAACCAATGACTATTATTATTTGTCGATGGTTGCCATAAAAGCCAACTATCAGGGCTCCGGGATTGGTTCTTATATGATTGACGATTGCTTACAAAAATTGAGATCTATAAATCGAATATGTCATATTGTTGGTTTAACAACCCAACTTCCGGAAAACGTCACTTTTTATAACCGATTAGGATTCCTGAAATTGGATGAAGGTGAAATTCAACTGAAGAAGGGCTGTTATTACAACTATAATATGAAATTGGATCTATAATTTTACTTAGAACGTCGTTTTTTGCTGTCACCTTTGCGTGGCGGGAACTCAAAGACTGTTTTATAGTCCGCATCAAATTTAACTGTAGCATCAAAAGTGCTTCCGGTCTTAGAACTTACAAAACCTTTTACAAGTGCAGTCTTGCCGTTCATCAAAAGGTCATTGAGTTGCCCATCCGTCAGTTCTTTTTTAGCAACGGTTCTAAATACAGTCAGCCCGCAGTTTTCATCCTTACATTTTACCACCTTCGGGTAAAATACCATCTGCCCATTTTTACATTTAGGACAGGGACAAGTATTGCGATTATCTGTCCGTTCAATGGTGGTAGAAAGTAGCTCCGTAGTTATCTGCGAGGCATAGATTTCTATTCCTTTGTGGAATGCAGCAGCATCCATTTCTCCCGAAGCTATTTTGTTTAAGGCTTCCTCCCATTGTCCTGTCATGGCTACGTCGGCTATCTTTTTGTCCTTTACAGCCAGATAGACCACCAATCCTTTATTGGTCGGAACAAGGGACTTTTTCTCTCTGATGATATACTCACGGGAAAATAATGTTTCGATAATGGATGCACGGGTAGCGGGTGTCCCGATACCACACTCTTTCATGGCTTCACGCTGTTGTTCGTCCTCTACTTCTTTACCTGCGGATTCCATTGAACTAAGCAAACTTGCCTCCGTATGCAATGGACGAGGCTTGGTTTGCTTTTCCTGAATCTCGCAATCACGAATCAACAAACGATCTCCCTCAACTAAAGCAGGTAAAGTTGAGTTTTCATCTTCTCCATCGTTTGGCTCGTCTTTAGCATCAAATACCGCCCTCCAGCCGGGGACGAGTGTAACGCTCCCTTTGCAGGAAAAGTGTACGCCATCGGTATCCAATGATACGGTGGTGTTCTCTTTGATGCAACGTTCGCCAAAGGCTTCGAGCATACGTCCGGCAACCATATCGTAGATAGACTGTTCGTCTTTGGATAAATTGGTAGCAGATTCTTCCGTAATAATCAGTGCATGATGGTCGGTCACTTTAGCATCATTGACCGAACGGGTATTGAGCGTGGTATCAAATCTGCCATCTATGTATTTCCCGAAAAGAGGGTGTGACCGTAGTGTCGCAATCAAATGTGGTATTTCCTCTAGAACATCTTCGGAAATATAACGGCTACCTGTTCGTGGATAGGATATTTTCTTTGCTTCATACAGACTTTGAGCTATTGTCAGCGTTTTGTCTGCCGAAAAACCATGTTTACTATTGGCTTCTTTTTGAAGTGTGGTAAGATCGTACAGCAAGAGTGGTTCTTGTTTGACTTCCTTTCGTTCTACGGCTGTAACGAATATCTTTCCCGCAGCTTTGACCTTTGCCGTAATTTCTTCGGCATGGATTCGGGTATCGAACTTATCCACCGAATGAACAGCAAAAGTAGTAGCTTCTTTTTTTGTCTGCAATTTCAAGCGAAAATAAGTCTGTGGCTTGAAATCTTTATTTTCCAGATACCTGCTGCAAATAATTGCCAGTGTTGGGGTTTGCACTCTGCCCAAAGACCAAACTCCATACCCTGCCGAAATAGAAAGGGCTTGACTACTATTGATTCCAACAAGCCAATCAGCGGTACTGCGGGCTTTGGCAGAAGCATACAGATTGTCATAATCGGCTCCGGAGCGAAGCATTTTAAAGCCGTCTTTGATGGCTCGGTCTGTTAGCGAACTGATCCAAAGCCTTTCAAACGGAAGGGTGCATCCTATATATTCATATATATAGCGGAATATGAGTTCCCCTTCACGTCCGGCATCGGTTGCCACAATTATAGATTCTCCACGATGGAATAACTCGCGGATAACCTTTAGTTGTTTCATCACACCGGGATCGTTTTTGTATTCTTTATCCTCTTTGACTTGTCGAGGCAAGAGTTTAAATTCTTTAGGAAGTATCGGCAGGTTCTCTTTCTGAAAGCCTGTGATACCATAATGCTCCGGCATGGCGAGTCCTACCAAGTGACCGAAAGCCCACGTAACGGCATATCCGTTACCTTCCATATAGCCCTCTTTTTTATTGTTTGCTCCGACTATGGCTGCTATACTCTTAGCCACAGAGGGTTTTTCTGCTATTATTATTTTCATTGTAACATTGATTTTTTAGTGGTGGATCATAAAAACTACATTTTTCGCCCTTTACTTTTTTTCGGAGCGGCAGGAGATTGTTTTTGTTCCTGTTGCTGTTTTTGCTCCTTCTTTTCGACTTGCTTGGCGGTGGGCTGTGTCTGACCTTGTTTTAGCGGCTCTTTGGAATATTTGGTTGCCTCGTTAGTCTTGCCCTCATTATTGACAGCGACCTGTGTTTTGCTCTCGGCAGCAGGAGTCACCTTCTGAGAATCCTTGGCAGCTTGTTTCGCTTCAATGGCTCGCACTTGATCGGGATGCTTAGAGGTATGGCGAACTTTATCTCTGTTTTCGTCAACCCATACCCATGCATTATACTTCTGTCCTTTCTGGTCGGTAGCTTCCACTTTTTGTGCTCCCGATGCATCAGCTTGTTGCTGTTTCGGGCGGGATTGCATGCCCTCAACAAAGATTGGCTCTTTATTACACAGCTTGGTAAACTCTTCTTTACTAAGTTGTACACCTCCTTGCTTAGAATAAATCCAGACCTCATCAACTTTACGGGCTTTTGGTAATGGCTTTTCCTGTGCTTGCCCTTCGCTCTGTTTGGCTTGTCGCTGCTCCTTATGCTGTTGCCGTTGCTCGTCGCTGAACTTAAAATCAAAATTCTTATTGACGGCATTGAACTGTACAAAACGATCTATTTTTTGTGGTTCTTCTCCTGGTTTGACCTTTTTATCCATGCCCTCAACCCATACCGCTTTACCTTCTCTCAATCCCTGCTGCTGTTCGGGAGAAAGAGGTGTATTTTTCAAAGTCTGGGGAATATTGATTTCAGAGAGGGGTACGGCTTCAATTCGATTCGTCATTTTGTCGAGAGATACAAGTGAGGGTATTTTCTCTCCATTCACTTCAAGGTCATACACACGTGCACCATGTCCTGTCTTCTGTAGCTGTTCTTTATCCTGTTCGGAAAAGACTACATTCATAAATGGTTTCTCAAAATCGGGTTGTTCCTGTTTGGGATGGGTTACCAACTTGATGCTGCCATCTTTTTGTGGCTCCAGCGATAAGCGAGCTTGCATTGGGAATTCATTGCCGTCGATAGTAGGTTTGATATCAACCAGACCGGGAGATTTGTGCCCGTAAACCATCGCTTTGAGAGCATCCTGCAACTTATCCCCCGAAAGGCCCAACTTCTCAGTCTCTTTCCAATTGAGTTTATTGAGGTCTAAAGGCTGAAACTTACCTGTAAGCTCAATGTCAATCTTTATCTTACCGTCAAATTTAAGACGATACGGATCGAGAGCTTTGTCGGTGTGGTCGATACGGATAAGTTTGTCAAGAAAAGCAGCTATCTTATCTACCGCTGACATCCCGACGGCATAAACGCCTGTGTGCGATGGATGATTGAACTGTGCCGACATTTTTTTGAAGAAATTTTCCAGAAAATTGCTGTTGGTATCAACTTTCAAAAACTGGTCGGCATTCGCTTTGGTGGGTTCAACGGTTTTTAGTTTACCGTCCTTCTCCCCTGTGATGACTTTTAGTTTGCCATCTTCGCCTTGGGTCAATAAGACTTTAGGCTCTTCGGATTTTACTTTGTCTTGATCCATAATAAATGATGTTTTTATTCTGCATTAACATTAATGCAAAACGAAAATACATCTTACTAATGAGTTGACTGCAAGTATTTAATGAGATGGATGCTTGTGGCTGGGGTTGTCTGGGGATATATGACTTTTCAGACTTTTTGTTAGAATGACTTTAAGGCCAAATTCTGTCAATGAAAATAAGAACCTCAAAGCTAAATTGAGTATCTTTGTTGGTGTTAAATATTAATTTTCAATACTATGTCTCATGTTTCTATAAATAATCATTCAATACTTACTTTTGAGTACGAACCATTTATCGACAAGTATTGGAATGTAGGATTGTCTGAATTCCTCATTTCAAAATATGGGAATATAACAACTTATGACCACAATGAAGTTGAGGAAATATTGTCGTCCTGTTTTGAGTATTTTGTAGATCAGTTTAGAACATTGATATTGCAACAAGACACAGAAATATTTTTCCACTACGTATTCTTATTACACGAAGCGTCTATTGATTTATATATAGAACAACTTGGAGGGCTTCAACTACCTGATGATATTGATTCTGATTTCCCTCGATATCGTAGAATCTTGAAATTGATATTGGAGCAATCTTGTGATATTGAATTGACAGCCAAAAGAAATATTGAATATCAAGAAGCATTGAATATTATGCAGGAACTATATTATTTAGGAAATTGGATTTATGAATTTTCAATTTACATAGCTTATCATAAGATGATTCCCAATGCCTACTTTGTTGAATTTGAAGAAAACGTATTCACATGTGGATGGCAAAATAATTATGGAGAACTCAATAAATTGCTATTGAACTACTTTAGTACAGATTATGAAACATTTTTTGATGAAGCTGCGTTGGAAGAATTAAAACAAGCCATTGAAAATAATTTTTCTATTGATTACAACAAAGCCATTGGTCAAATCCCTCTGATAAAAAAGCATTTTAGCAATAGACAAAATCAAACCGTAGAACCTTATGTACTACCTATTAATTTGGCTGCTGAATGTAATACATCCGAAGATAATACTTTCCTGTTTTATTCAGGCCTGATGATAACCAAAGCGAATAAACTTAGTATAGAAGATGCTGTTCTTAAACCTCATTCAGAGAAACGATATATGTTTAGACCAATGCTGACCTATACTGTTGATGACGTAGAACGATCTCTTATAGGAGATAGCAAAATAGCAGAAAGCATGATGGTTATCGCATCTAATACTATTCATTGGAACACTATGCCAGCGGAGTGGTTACAGAATAAAGGGATGGTTAAGTTTATGAATAAAAAAGGCTTAGAACATGATCGCTTACTGGAAAATGAAATCGAAAAAATATTTATTACTAACAAGTTCCCTTATTGTAGAAATACAAAATCATTCAAACAAAAAAAAGGAAAATCAAATGTAAAAGTAGATATTCAGGGGTTGGGAGAGATCGATTTTATTGTTGTAAACAAGGATAATAAAAAGATATTTATTTCAGACACGAAATATAATCGTGCTCGGTACGATGCTGTTGGTTATCGAACTGATTATACTAATTTTGGAGGATATGAGATAAAAATAGAGGCTAAGAAAAATTGGTTAAGTGAAAATTTACAAGTGCTACAAGAACATTTGGAAATTATGTTCCATATAGATTATAGCATTCTTGACTTTGAAGTAGAACCAATTTTTTTTATTAACACACCGACCTTTTATATGTTTAACGGAAAATACAAAGCAATCACATTAACTCGTATAAAAGAATATATAGAGGGCAGTTGGGATTATCCAACGATTAAATTGAGGGATGATGCAAACAAACAATTCTTAAATTATACTCATCCATATTTTAGCAAAGTGCCAATTATTACTCCATTTGAATAATTGTTATGAATATAGAAGAATATTATATCTTTCTTGAATGGCTATCTTCTCAAAAAATTAAAATTGGAGAGAGTCTTTTTCATAATTTTGAAAACCTCCTTCATGAAGGTAATGCAGCAGCTATAGAATCTATAAATTTTCGAGCTCAATTTATTGGAGAATATGAAGAAAATATAGCTGCAAGCTACTTTATCATAGGACATTTTACTAATTATGATAAACCCAAAAGGATTGCTTGTATTTGCGTTGGACTTGAAGCTGAATATGTAAAAGATATCATATGTCTTCGTAGAAAATGTGAATTATACTCTGAAAACCAGCCTTTATTTAAAGCAAATCCTTCTTTATTTCAGCATGTTAGAGATAGAGAGTTGGTGGATTATTCTGTTTTTAAAAGAATTAATGATTCTGAAATCATACACTTTAATAATCAATATGGGTACATAGATGGATATGTGCCCTTAACTGTATTAGGCTGGATGTCAAATAATCGTCCTCAAAGTCCTATATACATTAGGGTCAATCCTCACGTAGTGTATTCAACCCAGCCTCCACAAAAATTATTTGAGTCACAACTTATTCCACCGAACCCTAAATGGTGGCATGAACTTTCTATTTACAATAGAAGCCATGAAGGGTGCTCGTTTTTCTTAGATAAAAGTGTTAATCCTAAAGATAATTATGATGAATATTGGGAGTATCACTGCCAAAATATTAGGAGATTGGATATCATTGCAAAAAGAGATGGAAATGGAAATCTTTCTATGATGATGGAAGAATTAATAGAGCAAAAAAACATCGTTTCTCCTACTGAAAGATATATTGTTAGTCGTATGATTCATCTTGATACGGATGCTGCCATCGGTAAATCTTTTCATGATTCAACACTAAATCATCTTGATTTAGCAATAAATGTTTATACCGAGAATAATGCAGAAAATAGATTATTGGAAAATCTGGCAAATGGAAGAAAGGTAACAGACGCTTCATTCAGAACCCATCTCTTACGTGTTGAAAACATTAACTTTTCAGATCTTTTTGCTTTTGCATACAGCTTTTTTAAATCTAAAACTCTTGTTGATGAATGGAAAGATGCACAGTTTAGATAAAGTAAAGAACTGTTTTTTTTAAGACAGTTCTTTACTTTATGAAATTTACTCCTCCTTCGGCAGCAACTTACACAATTCTGGATCATCCTTAATGCGTTGCAATTCATCCGCCACAATCTGTTTCACTTCTGCTTTGATACGGTCGTAATTCTCCTTAATCATTTCCTTCATGCGATTTACACCATTTTCGTCTACAAAGTTGGTAATGACAGGTATCTTCTTATATGCTTTGGTTTCAGAAGTTACACGTTCATTGTCTACTACAATTTCACAATGAAAAATCTTTTGCTCTATTCGCTCATCAAAGTTATCAGCTATCGCTCCGACAAACATACCCTGAGTCAGATTGGATATTTTGGATGCTGGTATCAAACTATCCATCTGGGTAGAAATGGAAGTCGATTTATCGTTGCGATTGATGGTCATAGACTGGCGTTTCTGTAATACTTTACCAAAACGGTCAGATAAGGTCTTCGCTGTGTCTCCGACTACCTGTCCCGAAAATATATTACCTACCGTGTTCATTACTACGGCAGCCTCTTTGTCTCCATAGTCACGCTTTAGCTGCGAAAAGTCCTGAAACCCCAATAATACAGCAACCTTATTGCTTCGGGCGGTGGCTATCAAGTTATCTAACCCTTTGAAATAAATTGTCGGTAACTCATCAATGATAACCGATGATTTGAGTTGCCCCTTCTTATTTATCAGCTTCACAATCCGACTGTTATACAATCCGAGTGCCGCTCCGTATATATTTTGTCTGTCGGGATTATTGCCTACTGCCAATATTTTAGGATCATCCGGATTGTTGATATCCAAAGTAAACTCATCACCCGACATCACCCAATATAATTGCGGACTAATCATACGAGACAAAGGTATCTTAGCTGATGCTATCTGTCCTTGGAGCTGATCGGCAGCCCCAGATTTCCATGCATCCATAAAGGGAGAAAGATAATTTTCGAGATCAGGGTACGAAGTCAGAATCGGAAAAATATCTTCATAACTTTTGTTCAGAAATTCTATGGCATGAGGAAAAGTACAGTATTTACCATCCTTGTAGATACGCAAATACCAAATTATAGCGGCAAACAGAATAATCGGAGATTCTACAAAGAAGTCTCCTTGCTTCTGCACCCAAGTTCGATTCAAATTTAACATTATCGTGTATGCACTCTCATATGCATCCGAAATATCATCCATAAATGACGGGTTAATTGGATTGCAACGGTGGCTACGACTTGGATCATCAAAGTTTATCACATAAAAGGTCGGTACTTTCTTATAACCTTCTCTATTGTTTAACAGATGGTTATAAGCAATAGTCGAAAGGTCTGGAAACTTGAAATCGTAAATATAGCCTGTATAACCTTTCTCGATCTGCTGTTTGACAAATTGGTTTACAACGGCATAAGACTTACCCGAGCCAGGAGTACCCAATACGATAGCCGCACGAAAAGGATTTACTACATTAATCCATCCTTTCCATTGCTTCTTTTTGTACCAGAACTTTGTAGGCAGGTTTATCGAATAATCGTTTACCATTAACTTGGTTTCCTGCATAAACGATTCATTTTCGTTATTAAACGGATCGTCCATCAGGTTGTTTTTGAGTAAGCGGCTCATCCATGTACCCGCCATCAAAAGCAATATATATCCTACTGTAATGGTAAAAATATAGAAACCTGCATTGGCTATTTTGGGAAGAGGCAGATAAAGAAGCCACCAGTTCAAAAAGAAAAATACAAAACCCAAAATAAGACATACATAGATATGATTCCATGTGATCTTTTCCTCCTTCACTCCCTTTGTACCCAAACAGGACAAGGCAAGAAAGACTACAGAAAAGATTTTCGTCCACAATATAGAATTGAACAAACCTGCGGTACGGTTAAAATTCATTAGAATTTTATCTACTACCCCGATATTGATTCCCCACTCGTATATTGCTTGATAGCAGAACCAATAAATATTCATCAGCACGAACAAAATACTGATCGCCCTCATAAACTCCATGACTTTGGCAAGTCCTCTTAAATCATCTTCTTGTTGCATAATCGTTGAATTTAGATCGTTTCTAATTTGTTAAAAATGCGAATGTAAGTAGATGATTGTGATATGAAGCAAGTCGTATAGAGAGTGGTAGCTTGTGGCTGGGAATGGCTATTATCTTTTTGAAAATAAACAAATAGTAGAATTATATTTTATCTTTATGGAGAAAAAAATACACTTAAATTGAAATCTATAATGTCTACAACTCATTCTCTTGAAAACTTAAAACATTATCATAACGAAGCAATACAATTCTTTGGAGCAGAACTAATTCTTTTACAAGAAGCAATAGCAAAGATTACGGATGAACGTATAGCAAAAACAGCTACACTTTTAATTAGTGGCAAGCAAACAGGAGCTGCACTTATTCAATTAGCTACTCAAGTGGAATGCTTTTCGAGTGAAGTTACTATGCTTGCCCGATCGTTTATGGAAACTGTCACAAACTTTTGTTACGCCAGTGTATGTGATGCAAAAGAGTATCGTGCATTTATTCTACACCCCATCTACAAATACTATTTCAAAGTAGGCACTAGCTTAAAAGAAGGAATCGATAACTATGAAACATATAAAGAACATGCTGATGCAATAAAGAAAAAAAGAGAAAAATTAAAAGAAATTCCAATTGTGCAAGAAGCATTAACAATATTCTCAGAAACAAAGCCCAATTTAAGTTGGAGTAAAAAAAGCCTAAATGAAAGAATCAAAGTTTTAGAAGAATGGGGTAAATTCCTTGATGTGTTTTTTAGTTTGAATAAAATACAATATTATTCGGATGCCTCCGAAGCCCTTCATGGGTCCTTATATGGTTGTACTTATGATATAGGAGCGTTCGATCCTGATTTTGATCATACCAATAAAGAAGAATTATATAAAAAACTATATAAAGATGAAGCCTGTATGATATTATATCTCGGAACACTTATACATGAATCCCTAACACTTATTAAATACTCAAATGACATATCTGATATCTGGAATTATTCATATAAAAATCGAGGATTAGCATTAAATCTTTTATCTCATATTCAAGAAATAAACCCTACAGAAGTCTTAGATACATATTTTCAAGCTAAAGTTAGCAAATAATGACTACATCTGCCTCCCATACCTACGTTTCTTTTTCCTCTTACGTTTTAAGGTCGGTTGCTTGTTATCTGTCCCCTCTACTTCGGGAGTAAAGACAGAGAATAAACTTCCCTCCGGATCGTTCGTCTCGAAGTGTGTTGATTGCGGTTTCCGATTGGTGGTTGGTTGCTTATTATCGAAATGTTTCGGTGCTGGTACTTGCAGATCCTCACGATGTGGATTATCTACAAAACGTCCGTTAAGAACATTTGCAGAAAACTCCTTACCCAGACGAGAACCGTTAAGAACTACCCTCTGATTATGGTCGATAAATGTAGCCCCATAGATGCGTCCTTCATCGCCCAGTCGTAGCACAAGGTCGATACCTTTCTCCCACAAAGCCGCTCGGAACTCGCTCTCTGTGCGGGTGCTTGCGAAGGACGCAGAAACAGTAGCACGAGTTTGTTTGGCTATGCCGCTTGCCTTGATTGTTTCTTTTGACTTCCCAAATCGTTTTTCCAATCTATCTAAACCATGATTCTTACCGAAGAGAGACGATTTCAACGGTGTTCCGACACGATTGCCCTTGTCATTCAATGCCGAATAAACCAATCCTCGATATGCTTTACCCTTATTTTCTCCTTTGATTTCCTCTACTCCTATATTATAGATGGAGAGCAAAGCACGATATTCTCCCAAAGTCTGAAAAGAATACATTTCGGAGAGCGGTTTTATGACGTTTGCCACCTGTTTTTTTAAGTTCCCCTGGCTAACGTCTATTGGTGTAAGCTGCCATGCCTCGCCCTGATTCTTTTCTTTTGAGTGCAGACCGTACTTTTGTTCTAAAGAATCGGTAATCTTTCTGCTGCATTCGTAATTTTTGCTGTCACTGATTATTGAGCCATCCGTGCGTACACGTGTCGAAACGATGTGTATATGTTCTCTGCCAATGTCCTCATGTTTGAAAATCATATAGGGTTGTTCGCCATATCCGAACTGCTCCATATATTCACGTCCAATGTCAGCAAGTTGCTGATCGGTCAGCCTATCGTCCGGATGTGGATTGAGTGAGATATGGATAACAGGTTTTGATATGCGAATATGCGAGGGCATAAATCGCTCGAAGTCTTCCATACAAGAGGTAACATTGAACACTCCATCGTTGGGTTCAATCACCATATTGGTAGCCAAAACTTTTCCTAAACCTTCGTTTACCTTCTCTTGATTGTAGGAAAGTGCACCATACAGATTGCTTCCGTGACTAAATTTAGCAACCATTTTTAGAGATGTTTAGTCTTAAATTGTTCGCACAACTGCATTACTTCCCGTCCGATTCTGGCCAGTTCAATGGTTGCATTTTCTAATTTATAGAGCAATGCCAATGCTTTTTTCTCTCCAAAATTAGAATGCAACTCCTTTACAACCTGATTGTAATTGACTCCGATACTTCGTATTTGTCCGTGCAGAGCAGTAAGTTTTGCAATAAATTCTACTGCCGAAGCATCGGTTTTCACTACACGAAATTCATGCCCAAAGATGCGGGCAGCGATAAAACCGGATAAGGATTGTACACCTGACCGTTCATACAAGGCTAAAAAATCGACATGTTGCTGATCTGTCAGGTTCACAGTCAGTCGATGCTTCGCCGGATCGTTCTTCGGGGGTCTGCCCCCTTTTCCCCGATTGTGGGGATTTCTTTTTTCTTTGTTCATAACATGATTTTTTAGTGGTTTATGAACGCTACGGACGGTTCAACCCGTCTTCATTTTTCCCGACTTCGGAGAGGAAAATACCCCTCTGGAAGAGCAAGGGTTGTGTGCTGCAAAATTCATTTTGCGATGCACTCAACATACCTTGCTATTTGCCCAAATGCAAATACTTTTTGCCCGTAAAGGGCAATCTCCCTATCCCGAACTTTTCGGGATAAAAACCTGATCTCTGTCAGGCATTTTTTGAATGTCGGAACAAACTTAAAACCGATATGAATCCTCTTTGACGTTTCATGCAGCAAAGTTATTTACTAAAATAATCAATTGAAAATCAATAGGCATAGACAACCTTGGACACAAGCTGCCACCTCTCAAAAACATAATGTAAGTATGAAAAATATGGGCTTTATTTGCCGGACAATTGATTGTATGGCGAGATATAGAGATCTGCAATCAGTTGTACCAAAGGAGGAATCTATGTGCGATTATACAGAGGTGAAAACGTACAGAGAGAGGATGGTTGGATAGTCCATTTTCAGATACATAGGTAGTATATATAGTATCTAATATCAAATCAACCAATTTACAAAAGAACCAACCTAAGAACGTAAGTCTGTTGCAACGTTCCAACAGGGATATGTCCCAATAGACGGTTGGTTGTATGTACCTCTATTCAAAGGTTGTTACCTGAAAACAGATGTACCACCGAACGAAAGTCGATACTTAGAAATATATGTATTTCCTTGGGTACGGCTATACGAAAAAACGATTGTATCATTTAAAAATTAATTGAAATGAAAAAGAAACCTATTTATGTGGCATTCTCAACCCAAAAGGGTGGAGCCGGAAAGACAACTCTTACTGTATTGGCAGCTTCCTATTTGCACTATGTAAAAGAAAAAAATATCGCAGTGATTGATTGCGATTATCCTCAATATTCCATAGCAGATATGCGGGAGCGGGATTTTAAGATGTGCGAAAGTGACGAGTATTACAAAGGGATGCTGTACGAACAGTTTACCCGTTTGGAAAACAAGAAAGCCTATCCCATTATTGAGAGCAACACTAAAGAGGCTATCGCTGATGCCGAACATCTGACTCCGCAAGGTGATTTTGATTTTATATTTTTTGATCTGCCGGGAACGCTCAACAATGTAGATTTAATCCATACGCTTGCACGAATGGACTATATTATTGCTCCTATCGCTGCTGACCGTGTAGTAATGGAGAGTACACTTGATTACATGGTAACTGTACGTGATGATATTATGGGCAGTGGCAAATCTGATATTAAAGAAATTTACCTGCTTTGGAATCTGGTGGATGGACGGGAAAAATCTGAACTCTACGAAGTATATGAGGCGGTGATTAATGAATTGGAGTTTACAACCCTGAATACATTTATCCCCAATAGCCTGCGATTCCGACGTGAACAATCCGTCAGCCATAAAGCTCTATTCCGATCTACACTGTTCCCTGTCGATAAGTCTCTTGTAAAAGGCAGCAATATAGACACTCTTTCAGACGAATTGCTCGAAATTCTAAAGTAATACACTATGGAAGAAAAGAAAACCGATACGAAGTTGAACGCTCAGGACATCATTGCTCGTACAGGCAGAAGAGAACGCAAGTTACAAGCTTATTCTCCCGAACCCGCTTCGATAGAAGGAGTGACTAATCAGGAAGAGCAAGTCGAAGAACAAGTTCAACTACCTGTAAACGAGACCATAAAAGAACTCCCAGGCGAGGAACCACGTAAGCGAAAATCAAAAGCACAGGTAGAGGCGGATTATCAATGCCTTTTTATACATGAGTCTGCAATAGCTGCACGTAGCGGGAAAACGGTTTATATCTGTAAGGAGCATCACGAGAGAATCATTAAGATACTGCACGTCATAGCTAAGAATGATGTTTCATTATTCAGTTATATCTACAATGTTTTGGAGCATCATTTTACTACTTATCAGGAAGACATAACCGAACTGTATGATAATAATATTGAGAAAGTATTTTAATCAAAAAACAATGAAATATGAAAAAGAGAAAGAAAATTAATAAAAGAACGACTCCTTGCGAAACTTCTAATGTTGAGGCTCCAACAGCAGTTCAACAATATGAAGCTTGTTTTTTTAGAGAAGTCCAGAATAAAACCAGAGATAGAAAACCAGTCTATATCCGAAAAGAGTTCCACGAACGTGTTATGAAGATTGTACAGGTTATCGGTGAGAACGATTATAGTTTGTTCGATTACCTGAACAATGTGCTGGAGCATCATTTCGATACTTACCAAAACGAGATTACCGAACTATATCGCAAAAAGAACACCGATATATTTTAGCCATGAAACAATATATCATTTCAGCCATTGCACTGTACGCATTGTTTGTCGTCCTATATCTACTTCGGGATCGGATGCAAAAACGAAAAAAGAATGCTGCTAAAAAATCGGCTTTCAATCCGTTTCGTGCAGTACCAAAAGAGGATATTATCGGCAAAAGTAAATTTGACATCAGACAATCCCGGACAGAAGCTACCACGCTGATTAATAATGAAAAAGAGAAAGAAAATGCTTCTATATTTGTCGAGAAAGAAGAAAAAAAGACCTCGGCAGCAATCCCTTTGGATAAACTCGATGAAGTTTTTTCGACAGACAATAGAACGGAAGATAATTCGGATGAAATCAATTTAGAGATTGAGAACACTCCCCCCGAATTAGAGCCGGACTATGACGACGACAGCGATTTAGACGAAGAGGAAACAGAAGATGCAGATACCGAAGGGAGAGCCGGGGTTTCAATGGCGTTGGGACTTGACTTCAATAATTTGGCGAGTATGGTGCGAACGGTAGAGACTCCCGACAATGCAACATCCGAAGAAAAAGAAGAAGCCGGACGGGTATTGGTTGAGATACGTAAGACCGATATGTTTGAACAGGTCGTTTCGGGAGAACCTAAAAAGAAAGTGGTCGTATCCTTACTTATGGATGACTATTTTGCTGCCTTTCATCGCAAACAACAAGACGCTGGAGAATTGGAGGAACCGACAGTCAGAGCACCTAAAGAGTTTGATGTACGCGGATTTGCGTAAAGTAGCTAACAATTAAAACAAAAGAGTATGAAGCAAAAAGACTATGGTTAGCGTGAATGTGCGTCAGCCAAACAAAAGGGTCTGCGACCACCACTAAAAAATCAAAGTTAAACAACATTATTCATTCAGTACAGGGGACTATTCCACCCCCTGTACTATTATCAAAAATCGTATGACAAAGAAAAAATTTCTTCTGTCAGCAGCCTTTATCATGGTTGCTGTATCATCTGTATTCGCACAAGGTAACGGTATCGGAGGTATTACCGAAGCCACCAATATGGTCACTTCGTATTTCGATCCGGGCACAAAACTCATCTACGCTATCGGTGCAGTTGTAGGACTCATCGGAGGAATAAAAGTGTATAATAAGTTTAGCTCAGGTGACCCAGACACCTCTAAAACTGCTGCTTCGTGGTTCGGTGCGTGTATCTTTCTGATTGTGGCTGCTACCATTCTACGCTCTTTCTTCCTGTAAGGGTCTCAGACCCCTTTATTATTCATTAAATACGAATAAGAAGAAATGGAGTATAATATTAACAAGGGCATTGGCAAGAGCGTGGAATTTAAGGGTTTGAAAGCACAATACCTTTTCATTTTCGCAGGTGGTCTACTGGCTGTATTCATCGTATTTGTAGTGATGTATATGGCCGGAGTAGATCAGTGGGTATGTATCGGTTTCGGTGTTATCGCCGCGTCCACACTGGTATGGCTAACTTTCAACCTGAATGCGAAATATGGAGAACACGGGCTTATGAAGTTGCTCGCCAAACGACAGCACCCCCGTTTTCTGATCAACCGCAAAAATTCCCGTCGCTTGTTCCAATACCCCAAAAAGAAGGAGGTACGGAATGCGTAATACACTAAAAGCAGCTACTATTGAAAGTAAGTTTCCTTTGCTTTCGGTTGAACACGATTGCATTATTTCAAAAGATGCAGATATAACGGTAGCCTATCGTGTGGATCTGCCGGAACTGTTCACGGTTACTAATACCGAATACGAAGCCATACACTCGGCTTGGACGAAAGCGATCAAGGTATTGCCCGACTACTCGGTTATTCACAAACAGGATTGGTTTGTCAAAGAGAACTACAAACCTGCTACTGATAAGGAGAATATGAGTTTTCTATCCCGTTCATTTGAACGTCACTTCAACGAACGTCCTTTTCTGAACCACACTTGTTTTTTGTTTTTGACCAAAACGACAAAGGATCGGATGCGGATGCAAAGCAACTTCTCATCGCTCTGTCGGGGGTATATCATTCCCAAAGAAGTCAATAAAGAGATGGCAGTACGCTTCTTGGAGGCAGTCGGACAATTTGAACGTATCCTAAATGATTCGGGATTTATCACGCTGACACGTATTGCTTCAGACGAAATAACAGGAACGGAAAAAGAAGCTGGGCTGATTGAGAAATACTTTACCCTTTCATTGGAAGATACCACTTGTCTGGAGGATCTGGAGTTAGGAGCAGATGGCTTGCGTATCGGAGATAAAACAGTATGCCTGCATACCATTTCCGATGTGGAAGACTTGCCCGGAACAATCGGAACAGATATGCGATACGAAAAACTATCTACGGATCGAAGCGACTGCCGCCTGTCGTTTGCCTCACCTGTGGGGTTGCTCTTATCCTGTGACCATGTATATAACCAATACATATTTCTGGACGATTCGGCAGAAAACCTGCGGCAGTTTGAAAAATCTGCCCGCAATATGCAATCGTTATCGAAGTACAGTCGTGGAAACCAAATAAATAAAGAATGGATCGACAAGTACCTGAACGAAGCCCATAGTTTCGGGCTTACATCTGTTCGGGCACACTTCAATGTAATGGCATGGTCTGATGATGCGGAAGAACTCAAAAATATCCGTAACGATGTTGGCTCACAATTGGCACTCATGGAGTGCAAGCCCCGCCATAACACGGTAGATGCTGCGACACTCTATTGGGCAGCGATGCCGGGGAATGCGGGTGATTTTCCGAGTGAAGAAAGTTTCTACACGTTTATAGAACCTGCCTTGTGCTTCTTCACAGAGGAAACAAATTACAAATCGTCTCCCTCACCTTTTGGTATCAAAATGGCAGACCGGGTAAGCGGAAAACCCATCCATGTGGATATTTCTGACCTTCCCATGAAGCAGGGAATTATCACGAACCGCAACAAGTTTATCTTGGGGCCTTCGGGTAGTGGTAAGTCCTTTTTTACGAATCATATGTGTCGCCAATATTGGGAACAGGGTGTGCGACGAGAAGTTGCATAAGTAATTGTTTAACAACAAGATTAAACCTATTGTTTCGTCAATAGTAGCCTAAGGATACGTGCATTATGAGTAATTGTTTTGTACGAAGCTATCCTGAGAAAGTAACCCTTCCGAAAGGAGGAGTCGGAACCGTGAGGGAAAGACAACGAGCGTAAGCATTATATGCTCTGGGGGCGAGGCTGAATGGTATGGCTAACAAATGTGAACTGTCAATAAACATCGTTACGAAAAGAACAAGCTAAAGAATGCTGATAAGCTTGAACCAAAAGGTACGCAGCCAGGATAATCCTCTCCCTTGTGGGATTACACGAATATGAGAGCTGCCGGTGGATAGACAGAGCCTAACCCGTTCGTGTTACTTATGCAGAACTCGGAAAACCCGTACTTCTCCTATTTACTTAGGAAAGTGAGCCGTAAGGCAAGCTGATAGAGGTGCGGATATGGGATAGTAGAAAAAGCGAATGCCACTTTGTAATGAAGTGGATAGAGGTTTAAACGTTACCTCACACGAAAGTGGGCAGACTTCTACATAAGGTAATTCTTTACAAGAAACTTTTAGAACTTTTTAAAGTAGAAAAGCAAATGAACGAAAGTAAAACATCGTGTGCATCAACTGACCGAACAAAATCAATCGCATGGGAATCCATTGAATGGAATAAGTGTGAACGTGAGGTTAAGAAGCTACAAGCACGTATTGTAAAGGCTCAAAAGGAAAGTAAACACAATAAGGTGAAAGCCTTACAGTGGGTGCTTACTCACTCTTTTTATGCTAAAGCATTGGCTGTAAAAAGAGTGTCTTCTAATAAAGGAAAAGCTACGGCTGGGGTAGATGGTAAAATTTTGAATACCCCAATAGCCAAGGCAAATGCGATTACTGAATTGAAAAGACGGGGATATTCTCCGCAACCATTAAGAAGAGTACATATTAAAAAGAGTAATGGAAAACTACGCCCGTTAGGAATTCCAACAATGAAAGACAGAGCAATGCAAGCATTATATCTCATGGCATTAGACCCTGTGGCTGAAACAACTGCTGATAACCATTCGTATGGTTTCCGCAAAGGAAGAAGCACGCAGGATGCTATGAAACAATGTTTTATTGATTTGGCAAAAGATTATTGTCCTAAGTGGATATTGGAAGGAGATATAAAAGGTTGTTTTGACCATATCAGCCATGAATGGCTTCTGGAAAATATCCCAATGGATAAGGTTATGCTAAAGAAATGGTTAAAAGCAGGATTTGTCTTTAATAAAATGTTGTTCCCGACAGACGAGGGTACGCCACAAGGTGGTATCATATCTCCAACACTTGCTAATATGACCTTAGATGGTCTACAAGAACTACTTGCACAGAAGTATAAAGCAAGAAGAATCAAAGGTGAAAGGAATAAAAAATATCACCCAAAGGTCAATCTTGTTCGATATGCTGATGACTTCATCATAACAAGCGAAGACAGAAGTGTATTGGAATCTGAAATCATGCCATTATTAAAAGAGTTTCTCGCAGTAAGGGGACTTACCCTATCTGAAGAGAAAACGAAGATTACTCATATTGATGATGGTTTTGATTTTCTTGGATTCAACTTCAGAAAGTATAACGGAACAATGCTTGTGAGACCATCAAAAGAAAAGGTAAAAGTCTTTTTGGATAAGGTTCGACATATTATTGAAACAAATAAAATGGCGAAACAAGAGACAATTATAAGACTTTTAAACCCGATGCTTATAGGTTGGGCTAACTATTATAAATATAGTATAGCATCAGAAATATTCGGTAGAGCAGATTTTGAAATTTTCAGAAAACTATGGAGGTGGTCGAAAAGACGACATAATGCTAAAGGAAAATATTGGGTTGCCAATAAATACTATCATAGGGTAAATGGTAGAAGCTGGACTTTTTCAGTAAGTGATAGTCGTAAAAAGAATGGTGAGTACTTCTCGTTAAAGCGACTAACCAATACAAAAACAGAATCCTATGTGAAGATTAGATCAGAGGCTAATCCATATGACTCAGAGTGGGCTGAATATTTTGATAAAAGAGAAACTTATCAGATGCTCAACACCCTTAAAGGCAGAAGGTCACTCCTATATATCTGGGAAAAACAAAACCGTATTTGTCCAATTTGCGAGAATTTAATAAACAGAGAGAAAGAATGGAGTATCATGGAACAAACCATAGAAAACCATATCAAAAGAACTCTAGTACATGATAGTTGTCGCAGAAGTGTATTACTTAAAAATAGAAGAAATGAGCCGGTTTCATAATAGAAATTTTGAATTGCTTGAGCCGTATGAGGGGAAACTCTCACGTACGGTTCTTAGAGGGGAAAGGGGCAGTAATGCCCCCGACCTACTCGACACGCACATCGTGCTTGTGGACACAGGAAACTCGTATCAGGGGCTTTGTAATTTTATCAACCGTCGTACCAATGGGGAAGATGGAGTCTACTTTACCTATACTGAAAAAAATCCCATTTCATTTAATCCATTTTATACCGATGACGGGGTCTTTGATATCGAGAAAAGAGAAAGTATCAAAACCCTGATCATGACTTTGTGGAAGCGGGATAATGAACCACCCACACGTTCGGAAGAGGTAGCCCTGTCCAATGCGGTGAGCTTGTATATAGAGCGTATAACGATTGATGAGTCGGTTGTACCCTCATTCAATTCATTCTACGAATTTGTTAAATTGGACTATGCTGCTATCCTTGATGCTAAGCGGGTACGGGAGAAAGATTTTGACCTTGCGAACTTCCTCAATGTGCTCGAACCCTACTACAAGGGAGGCGAATACGACTTTCTGCTGAACTCCGAAAAACAGCTCGATTTATTATCTAAACGATTCATTGTCTTTGAAATAGATGCGATTAAGGATCACAAAATTTTGTTTCCTATTGTAACGATCATTGTCATGGAAGTTTTCATAAATAAGATGAGGCGGTTACAAGGTATTCGAAAGATGATATTGATTGAAGAGGCATGGAAAGCGATTGCTAAAGAAGGTATGGCAGAGTACATTAAGTATCTCTTTAAGACCGTTCGGAAGTTCTTCGGAGAGGCAATTGTTGTCACTCAGGAAGTGGACGATATTATCGCATCACCTATCGTTAAGGAGTCCATCATCAACAACTCCGATTGTAAGATTCTCTTAGACCAGCGTAAATACATGAACAAGTTTGATAGCATCCAAGCTCTGTTGGGGCTGACCGAAAAAGAAAAAAGTCAGGTGCTATCCATCAATATGTCCAACAATCCGAACCGAAAATACAAAGAAGTCTGGTTTGGATTGGGCGGTGTTCAGTCGGCTGTATATGCCACAGAAGTGAGTCTGGAAGAGTATTTTACGTTCACAACGGAAGAAACGGAGAAACTGGAGGTTGCAAAGAAAACCGAAGAATTGGATGGTAATATTGAGTTGGCTATAAAACAAATAGCTGAAAGTAAACGCAAGTAAAAACCGAAAAGCTATGTTCAACCAATGTAATATAACCGATTCTTGTTCCACTTCTACAGATTTTTCCATGCGGGAGATTACGGGGCGTTGGGTAAGTAGAGAAGGTGCACCTGCGATAAGCATATACCGCAACATCTCCCGAAAAAAGGGAGGCATCCGGCTCTGTCTTACTTACAACAACCCGCTGGTGGTCTGCGATTGTACGGTCTACAATGTATTCGGTCTGCATTACATTGAATTGTATGAGCGTATCGAAATTACTTATAATCGGGAGCAAGAGGTCTTGAATCTTTCCGCTTTCGGAGAATATGTCCGTCAGGAGGATTAGTCCGCTTAAGGGCTACCTCCGACTTCGGACGGTAAACGGGTAATAACAATTAAAAATAACGAATATGAAGAAAATACTTTTCTGCTTTATGGCATTCATGGGACTATGCACCTATCAGGCGAAAGCACAATGGACGGTGATTGATCCCTCCAATCTGGCACAAAATATACTGACTGTTTCCAAAACCGCTACGACGGCTACCAATGTCATCAACAGCTTTAAGGAGATGCAGAAGATATACGATCAGGGAAAACAGTATTATGATAAGTTGGAGTCCGTACACAGTCTGATCAAAGATGCGCGCAAAGTGAAAGAAACGGTAGAGCTGGTCAGCGAAATATCCCAGATCTATTCTACCAATTTCAACAAGATGCTATCCGATCGGAATTTTAGCGTCAACGAGCTGGAAGCTATATCGAACGGATATTCCAAACTATTGAAGGAAAGCGGCAACCTGCTTGCAGATATAAAGAATGTTGTTTCCCTCTCTAACGGACTTTCGATGACCGATGCCGAGCGTATGTCAATTATAGATGATATACACGCCAAGATGCTCGAACATCGCAATCTTGTCCGATACTTCTCCAAGAAAAGCATCTCCGTTTCCTTTATCCGTAGTCAGGAGAAAGGAGATATGGAGCGAGTTAAAAACCTGTATGGTAATCCATCCGATAGATATTGGTAATCATGATACTGCTAGCAATAGATTTCGATAACCTGCATCAGCTTCTTCGTAATCTGTATCAGGATATGATGCCCCTTTGTGGCGATATGGTTGGTGTTGCCAAAGGAATAGCCGGATTGGGTGCACTGTTCTATGTCGCTTCCCGTGTATGGCAAGCCTTGGCACGGGCAGAACCGATAGATGTATATCCACTGCTCAGACCTTTTGTCATTGGACTCTGTATTATGTTCTTTCCAACATTTGTTCTCGGTACGATCAACGCTGTTATGTCTCCTGTGGTAAAAGGAACGCATACCATATTGGAAACACAAATGACAGATGTGCATTCTCTGCAAGCCGAGAAAGAACGATTGGAATACGATGCACGGCTGCGTGAAGGAAAAGCATGGCTGGTCGATGACGAGGTGTATGACCAAAAGATGAAAGATCTCGGAATTACCGATGCTGCCGAAATGATCTCTATGTGGGGAGAACGTACCTGGTACGATATGAAAGTATGGTTTCGTCAACTGATCCGGGATTTCTTCGAACTGCTGTTCAATGCCGCAGCCCTTACCATCGATACCCTGCGAACGTTTTTCCTCGTAGTGCTGTCAATCTTAGGACCATTGGCATTTGCCCTCTCTGTTTATGACGGTTTCCAATCGACTCTGACCAATTGGATTTCCCGCTACATCTCGGTCTATCTGTGGCTACCCATTGCTGATCTGTTCTCGGCTGTGCTCTCCAAGATTCAGGCACTCATGCTGCAAATGGATATAGATATGTTGAAAGATCCCTCCTATGTGCCGGATGCCAGTAACGGAATATACATCATTTTCTTCATCATCGGGATTATAGGATATTTTTCTATTCCGAGCGTAGCGGGTTGGGTTATTCAGGCAGGTGGCGGTAGTGCTACCCGTGGAGTAAACTCAATGGCAAGCAAAGGGGCTGCAATGGCAGGAGGTGTTGCCGGAGCTGCCGCAGGTAATGTCGCCGGTCGTCTGATGGGTAAGAAATAGACACGCAGTGTCTTTTATTAATTCAAAAACGAACAAATAAAATGGAGTTCAAGAGTTTAAAAAATATAGAAACATCCTTCAAGCAGATACGCTTGTTCGGCATTGTCTTTGTCTGTATGTGTGCCACCATTACGGGTTACTCCGTATGGTCGTCGTACAACTTTGCCGAAGCACAACGCCAGCGTATTTATGTATTGGACGGTGGCAAGTCCTTAATGCTTGCCTTGTCCCAAGATATGACACAAAACAGACCTGTGGAGGCACGCGAACACGTTAAGCGTTTCCACGAGCTGTTTTTTACTCTCTCACCCGATAAAAAAGCTATCGAAAGCAACGTAAACAGGGCATTATTCCTTGTCGATAAATCGGCTTTCAAATATTATCAGGACATGGCAGAAAAAGGGTACTATAACCGTATTGTATCGGGGAATATCAATCAAATTGTACAGGTGGACAGTATTGCCTGTGATTTTGATAGCTATCCCTACAAGGCTGTAACCTATGCCAAGCAAATGATTATTAGGGAGAGTAACCTCACCGAACGCAGTCTGGTAACACGTTGCAATCTGATCAACTCGGTACGCTCGGATAACAATCCTCACGGTTTCACAATGGAGAAATTCGAAATTGTGGAGAATCGGGATATTCGGATATCGGAAAGGTAGGTAAAGCTATGATACGAAAAATAATGAATCGCATCAATGAATGGTTGGAGGATGGTCTGCGGGGCTTGCTCGGCAGACTTACCCCCGACAGACGGATTATCCTTGTGATAAGTATGTTCCTTGTTTTCGGTGGTCTTTCCATCTACATGACCTTTTCCTCTATTTACAATTTAGGAAAAGATAAGGCAGAAAAAATACAGATAGAGCAGATCGAATCGCTAAAACTACTATTGGAGCAACAGCGAGACAGTATTAACAATCTAAACAACAATTACGAATATGGACGAACAAATCAATAACAAAACGAATCAGGAGGAAGAACCTGTTCCCTATATCAAGAATGAGGTTAAAAAAGAACCACTCAAACCACCCAAGCAAGAACTCTCAATGGCGGAGAGTCAGAAGCGAAAGAAGATGCTGATTATGCCGCTATTCTTCTTAATCTTCGGTGGTGCGATGTGGCTCATCTTCGCTCCGTCGGACGATGGGAAAGAGCAGGCGGTAGGACTAACGGGCTTCAATGCTGAACTGCCCGTACCAAAGGACGAAGGTATTGTGGGTGACAAACGGGATGCCTATGAGCGGGAAGCGATGCGACAAAAGGAACAGGAGAAAATGAAATCTTTACAGGATTTTTCCTCCATGTTCAACAATGAACAGCAGAGCGATGATGAACAAAAGGACAATGCCTACAATACTTCGCTGCAAGCAGAACGACCCCGAAGTTCAACTCCTCGGACGATACAGTCCTCGGCAACTGCCTATCAGGATATCAACAAGCAATTGGGTGATTGGTACGAAAAGCCAACCGAAGCAGACAGACAATCACAGTCGGCTATGGAGCAGCGGATACAGGAATTGGAACGAAAGCAGGAAGAAGCCGAAGCAAAAAAAGCGGAAGAGGACGAACAGACAGCCTTGCTTGAAAAATCCTACCAAATGGCAGCACGCTACATGCCTGCACAGGTAGGAGAACAACCCGCAGAAGAAACGAGCGTGACACCTACAGGAGATAAGGTCAAAGTACAACCCGTTAAACAAGTGTATCAGAATGTTGTATCCCTACTGGCTAAACCAATGTCCAATGATGAATTCATAGCCTCGTACAGCAAACCCCGGAATATGGGATTTCTGACTGCTGCAGGCAATGAGGTAATAAAGGATAAAAACAGTATCCGTGCTTGTGTGAACCAAACTGTAACCCTGACTAATGGCAAAGAAGTACAACTTCGTCTTTTGGAACCAATGAGGGCTGGCAAGATATTGATTCCTGCCAATACCTTAGTGACAGGAGCTTGTCGTATCGGTGGCGAACGTCTGGAAGTAACGATCAATTCTATTCAGTATGCAGGAAACATTATTCCGGTTGAACTGCAAGTGTACGATATGGATGGTCAATCAGGAATTTTTGTACCTAATAACGATGAAGTAAAAGCAGCCAAAGAAGTAGCTTCTACATTGGCATCATCAGCAGGAACAAGCATTATGATTTCGGATAATGCAGGCTCACAATTGGCAGCCGATATGGGCAAGGGGTTGATACAAGGGGCTTCACAGTATATCAGTAAAAAGATGAGTGTAGTAAAAGTTACCCTAAAAGCTAATTACAAGCTCCTATTGCTACCCAAAGAAAATTAACAAAACCACTAAAAAATCACCGTTTCAAGCAGCGAGAGCAGAAGCAAAATTTATTTTGATTATGGCGAGTCGTGAGAAACGGGCAATCTAAAAATTGAATGTTTAACGAATTTAAAATCAAAAGTATGAAACGATTCTTTTTTATATTAACACTTGCTGTTAGTGTATTTACAGCCCATGCACAAGAAGTATCCCAAGATACCATTGTGGTACATACCAAACCGACAACGGGTGACTATTACGAGAGCTTTACCCGTCCGCTGACCTTTGATAGAATGATTCCACCTTATGCTCTGGAGGTGACATTTTCCAAAACTGTACATATAATATTTCCATCATCTATTCGCTATGTCGATTTAGGGTCGGCAGATCTTCTCGCAGCGAAAGCAGATGGCACGGACAATGTATTGAGAGTGAAAGCAGCTCTGCGGGATTTCAGTCGAGAGAGTAATTTGTCAGTTATTACGGAAGATGGTGCATATTATACCTTTAACGTTAAATATGCAGATGAACCTGTAAAACTGTCTGTTGAAATGACTGACTTTCTGCACGATGGCGAAGCGGTGAACCGTCCGAATAATGCTCTTGCAGTCTATATGCAGGAGTTGGGGCAGGAATCACCTTTGCTCGTCAAGCTAATTATGCAGTCTATACACAAGAACAATGATCGGGAGATAAAACACATCGGCTCGAAGCGTTTCGGAATACAACACACGCTGAAAGGTATTTATACCCATAATGGACTGCTGTATTTTCATCTGCAACTAAAAAACTCATCTAATGTAACTTTCAATGTGGACTTTATCACATTTAAGATTGTAGATAAAAAAGTAGCCAAACGTACTGCAATTCAGGAGCAGGTAATTTGGCCACTCCGTGCCTACAATAATTTGATGCTGATAGGTGGACAACAGACAGAACGCATGATTTTCACTTTACCGAAATTTACGATTCCCGATGATAAAATGTTGGTTGTAGAGCTTAACGAGCAGGAAGGCGGACGTCATCAGCGGTTTACATTGGATAATGCAGATCTGGTTCGAGCAAAGGTTATTAACGAACTCAAAGTGAAATAGTATGAAACGGTTATATCTTATATTAACGATTGCGTTGTGCCTGGTCTTTACAGACCAAGCACATGCACAGCGTTCACTTCCGGGTATGCGAGGCATACAACTCACAGGTGGTATGGTGGATGGAATCTATTCATCCAAGAATGATAATGAAGCGGGGTATTATTTCGGTGTGGCGCTGGCGACTTATGCTAAGAACGGAAACAAATGGGTATTTGGTGCGGAATATATGGAACGCTACTACCCGTATCGGGAAAAACGATTACCGATAACCCAATTCACGGCTGAGGGAGGTTATTATTACAATTTTCTGACTGATCCTTCCAAGACTGTTTTCCTCTCTTTGGGTGGTTCTGCCCTTGCAGGCTATGAAACATCGAATTGGGGCGAAAAGACCCTGTATGATGGCTCTACACTTCAACACAAAGATACTTTTATCTATGGAGGTGCTATCACATTGGAAATCGAAACCTACCTGACAGACCGTGTGGTGCTACTCGTTACAGGGCGAGAACGTATCCTCTGGGGTAACTCTACAGGGCATTTTCATGGGCAGTTCGGTGTAGGAATCAAATTTATAATCAATTAGGGGGCACAGCCCCTTTTATTTAACAAAGTATACAAATACAATGATGAAAAGAATAAAGACTTTTTTCGGAATAACAGTGTGGCTGGCAGCGATAATGCTGCTGGCCTTAGCCTGTAGTAGCGATATGGATATTAATAAGGTTTACGCATTTGATCTGGTTTGTATGCCAGTTCAGAAAAAAATCGTTCAGGGAGAGGTGGCGGAAATCCGTGCACAGATTGTAAAGGAAGGGAACTTCCAAGACACTAAATTCTACATTCGTTACTTTCAGGTAGATGGCAAAGGCCAATTACAACTCGAAAATGGAACTATACTTCTACCAAACGATTTATATCTTTTGGAAAAAGAAACGTTTCGGATGTATTACACTTCTCATTCTACTGACCAACAAGTGATAGACGTGTATATAGAAGATAACCACGGTCAGGTAGTACAAAAGACGTTCTCGTTCCAAAATGACAGAGGTGAGGAAGAAGATTTACCAACGGAAACGGAATAGTCATGATGACGATGATGGTAATCTCATATATAGTTACTTGGGTAAATATGATTTATGCTTATGTAACTGCTCCTACAGACGTTGAGCTGTGGGGTGAAGAAATTGAATAGTGAACAATCAGACAAACGCTCGAAGATTCTTTGGGCGTTTGTCCTATATAAGACAGGACAATGAAATATATAATAATCCTATTGATAGCTTTACTCCATCTGCCTGCATGGGGACAGCAAAGCAATTCATCAAACAGAAAATCACAAATAGAACACTGTCTGAAGCCGATTTATTCCATTACGGAATTTCAGCAAATAGCGGATTCTTTGCAAATGACTATTGATGAGTTATCTGACTATCCTGTGATATTTCCGATTAAAAAAACTCAGTATATTTCATCAGGCTTTGGAATGAGACAGCACCCATGCTATAAAAGACGAAAATTTCATACAGGAATTGATATTCCAGAGACAAAGGGTACTCCCGTGTATGCTACGGGTAACGGAATAGTGACTGCCAGAGGTTACGATGTGGGATATGGCTACTTTATAGAGATTCAACACGTAGGCGGTTTTCATTCATTCTACGCACATTTAAGCTGGATATTGGTAAATGTGGGGGAAAGGGTAAGTATTACTCAACAGATCGCTTGTGTGGGTAGTACAGGGGTAACAACAGGTAACCACTTGCATTACGAAGTTAGAAAAGGTAAACGTTATTTGAACCCAATTGGATGGTGCTTCTTGCTATTTAAACACTTGAACAATGATTTCTTATAGAAGAAAAATGCTAAAATTATAGATGAAATATTACTGCCCGAATATCGAAAATTAACAAAAATAACTACCTTTGAAATAAATCAATAGCCTATGAATTACATACAGAAAAATCTGCTATCTGGGGAAGAAATAAAATATGTTGCAAGATTGCATTTTTTCCTATTCGTTCAACCGATTATATTGTTACTTATCGGTGCTTTTCTTGCATCAAGCCCTAAAGAAATATCAGCTATGACTCATTATGCAGGCTTACTGATTTTGTTCTTCGGGATTGTGTCGCTGTTGTCAAGAATACTAATAAAAGTAGGTTCTTCTTATGCAGTAACGAACAAACGTGTGATACTTAAAACAGGTGTTATCAGTCGCAGAGCTCTAGATTTGGTATTGGCGAAATGTGAAGGTCTTCATATAAAACAAAGTGTTTTGGGTCGGATATTTAATTTTGGTACAATTACAGTTACAACTGGTGGTGCTTCAAGTACCTATCCGTATATAGCTGACCCGTTGGCTTTCAGACGTGAGATAAATACACAGATAGGGTAATACAAATAGATTTAGAATTTATACTTCTTATACTTTAAGAATAAACACAATACATAATAATCGATGGGAAACTATAAGAATATAGAGATAGACTTTATTGAAAGGACATTAGGACTAATAGCTCAATATGAAGGAATACTTCATAGATATAATTTTGAACAGCAATATAATCATACCTTGCTAATAAATTGTTTATTAGGATTAGTTGTATTTCCGAAAGAAAAAGCCATTAGCTATTTACCAAAAGAAAGAATTACCTCTAAGTTGAAAGGAGATATGGGGATTTTTATATCAACCTTCAACGAAGAATACACCGACTTAAAAGGCCTTATTGTAGCCTTAAGACATTCCATTGCGCATTTCAATATTGAATTTGAATCCGAAAATACTGATTTTTTAATTGACAAAATTGTTTTCAAGGACAAAGATAAAGGAGATAATTATGTAGTGGCCTCATTTTTGCCTTCCGAATTACTTTCATTTATAAGGTATTATGGTGGTTGGTTCATAGATACTGTTAGAAAAAATCAACATAAATTTAAAATAGAGAATAGAGAATAGCTCTTTCTCCCCTGCATAATACCTCTAGTATCTTTTAAACTATCGACGTTTTGGATGGATGGTACGACCGAATGATAAAATTTAAGTAAGTTGTTGAAAAATATAATATCAGAGTTTATGATGAAAATAGCTATACCAATCAATAAAAATTTGTTCAATATACTTGTTCTGTTTACCAGAGAACCGTTCGTGAGATATTTTTCAAAAGAACTGGAGTTTTACAGAAACGAAAGTGGTAGATTAATAGGCTTTATAAGTCTGGATTATACTGATAATGATTATTATGCTGCAATATTGTCAAGAGATAAGGCTAAGCAATATAGAGCAGAAAAAGTAATCGCAAGCTTAACGACCATTGATGAAGCTAGAAAATGGATTGATGATGAAATGGCTTCGGATGCAATAACAATGCACGATGACAAAAGTGACTTTTTTGATTTATTTGAAATAATAATAGAAGAAGGAAAGTTAAGTCCTTATTTTAAGATATTGAATGAGCATGAGGGTTATCTCGCCGCAAAAAATGTTATTAAAGAAATATCTTATCATTATAAAGATATAGATGGAAATTTCATCGATCAGTTCCAATCAATAAACGGTTTTGATGCACGGTTATGGGAATTATATCTTTTTTGCTTCTGTCGAGAACAATTCTTTTCATTTAAAAGAGATAGTTATGCACCTGATTTTATGATAGAAAAATTGGGACATGAGATCGCAATAGAAGCTGTTATTGTTGGAAGGAAAGATCAGGATACTGATTTTTTAACCGAATATGAGCCCAAAAATCAAGAAGAGATTGAAAAAGAGCTAAAAAATGATATGCCGTTGAAATTCGGAAGTGCTCTTTATAGCAAACTGAAAAAAGAATATTGGAAAAAAGATCATGTTAAAGGAAAACCACTAGTAATTGCAGTTGCAGACTTTCATGAAACAAAATCTATGTTATGGTCTTATCCTGCTTTAATTTCATATTTATATGGTTATGAGTATGAACATTATCATACAGAAGAAGGTCAATTAGTTATAATACCAGTTCCAGTAAAGGAATACACGAAATCAACAGGCGCAACAGTTCCTGCAGGATTCTTCTTTCAGCCAGATGCAGAAAATATTAGTGCAGTAATCAATTCTCCAACTGCGACACTCTCCAAATTTAACAGGTTAGGTATGCAAGCAGGTTTAAACTCTCAAAAATCAAGATTATTCAGATTTGGTTATCGCCATGACCATGATGAAAATGCTGCCGTACCTTTGGAATTTGCTTATGAGGTAACGCAAGATTCAATAGAAAATTGGAGTGAAGGAATTTCTATTTTTCATAATCCCAATGCTTTAATACCTCTTGACCCTAATTTATTTAAAAATGTTACACAACATTTTTTGAAAGAGGATGGAAGTGTGTTATCTTACTTTCCCGAATTTCACCCATATAAATCAATGACTATTAACCAACTAACTGTTGATAAGAATTTCCAAAAAGTAAAATGAGAAGTTTAGATTTGAGTAAATTTCCGACGATTCCCCATTGTCAGGGAATCTTAAAATACGAGATATTTGATGATTTTCCCGAGCTTACTAAATTAGGTGATATTTCGGAAAGAATTTACGGATGTAGTCTTTTTATTGGGGGAGAAAAAGACAACAAGTATCCCTTTCTTTCTGAAAAAGCACATCTAAGAGCAGCACTGAATGAATTTGTGTCCATAAGTGAAATGCTAAAAGTAAATTATCCAGATTTGGCTATTGAAAAAACTGATTATCCATTATTCCATTTCTTAAAGGAATTAAGGGTAACTAACTTTCATTTGAAATCAATAATTCCCGGTAATTCCAAATCCAGAGCATATTCTCAATCTTTGGATAAAGAGATTGAAATGAATCCTTTCATTATTGCAGACTGTAATATAAAATTATTTGAGAGTAATACTAATTATAGTAAACATTATAAAGCGTCTAATTTTCACGAAACAGTAAATTGGGTTGCTGAAAATCAAATACAATGGGGAATAAATTGTATAATTGAAGAAACGCTTAAACAATACTGCGTCTTGATAAAATCTGACATTTCTTAAATAGAAACAGTTAGATGATTACAACCTTTTTCTAATCGAATTAGAAAAAACTGATTTTTCACTTCTTTTTTTTTGTGAGATTATGCGGAAAAAGAAACATAACCAGAGAAAAATAATTTAGTTGAAAGGCATTTGATAATATCTTCCCATTTTGCTAAATTCTGTTATTATTTTTCACAAAAATATACTTTAAGAAAATGAGTTTTCAAATTGTAGCCCTTAAAATTGGAAATAGTTCGGAAGTTGCAGACAATCAATCAATAGAATTCTTGAGAGATTCAGCAATTCAATATAATAGCAATTATAGCAGGAACTTGAAAAAAAACAGTATATATTCTTTTAATAAGCATTATACGTTTATTAAAGAGAATGACCTAGCAGAGTTTATCTATGATGAGTCTAGTGATATACCTTTGTATAATATTGATTTTCCTGACCGTGTTTTACCTATCAACATTAGTGCCATTGTAGGAGCTAATGGTTCAGGTAAAAGTACACTAGTTGAGCTCTTTTACCGGGCTGCTTATAATATCGGGTGTAAACTTGAAAGTTATACTTTTTACAAGAATCCCAAAGAAGAGGAAAAGGAAAAAATAAAAATCCGGGAAGCTCTTCAAAATCTTCTTCCAAAGGAAGCTCAGGAGATGATTTTAACAGAGCGATCAGGAGAATATCTCTATCAACCTCATCCAAATCTGGATCTCCAAATCTTATATCGTGCTGAAAGCAAAGAGAACATGGCATGTTTTTATAAGATGTCTTTTATTCCAGCTCCTGCTTACTCCAATAACCCTTTTGATTGTGATATCCTAATTCATTCTTATAACAAGGATTCGTCACATTATGTATGTGAAAAGCAAGAAATTGGAAAGAAAATGGAAAATTTAAAGCAATTTGCCGAGACTTATTTTTATACGATGGTGGTCAACTATTCACTTTTTTCACTTAACGCAAAAGAAATTGGGAATTGGGTCAACCCTTTGTTTCATAAGAATGATGGCTATCAAACTCCTATCGTATTGAATCCTATGAGATCTGATGGAAATATTAACATAAACAGTGAGCGTAGCTTATTGACCCGTCGTTTAGTTTCCAACATTCTTCGCCCTCTGAATGGAATTACTGAAGGAAGAAGCCTGCGACATTTGGCAAATGGAAAGATAGCTAGACAGATAAAGATGGAGTATAAAGTTGATTATCTGACGGATTATTGGGACAGGATTAATCATGATGACCGGCAGCTTTCCGAAGAAGAAGTTAAGATTCTGTTGAATGAAATTAAAAAGGAAGTTCCTCAAGTGTTTAGTTTTACAGAAGAAGAGATAGAACCCAATTTCAAGGAGGTGATGTTTTTGTATATCACTTTCAAATTGGTGAAAATGGCTTGTAAGTATGAATCACTATATGGACAATTTACAAATCCAAAAACACAAGAGATTGAAAATGTTAAGGGGTTGTTGACTTATATACGAGATCACTATAATCATACTAATTTTAAAGTTAAAGGAGCCATTCTACATCTTAAATATTATCGGAGGATTTACGTAGCAATTGGTGGTGTTAAAAAAATATCTGATGCTATTTTTAAAGATGCCGTGATTATGGATATTGATCAGTTGTCTAAAGAGATTGAACAGGTCCGCCAAGAAGAAGAGGCTCGTTTTAAAGTAAATACCTACATGATGGCTCCCCCCTCTATTTTTAGGGTAGAAGTTGAACCTGAGCGTATTTTACAATCCGATGAAGACGCTCTAACTAGTCCCCACATACCAATGGATACCTTTAGTTCTGGTGAAAAGCAGCGTATCAATAGCCTCAGCTCGATTGTATATCATCTAATCAATCTCAATTCTGTAGAAGAAAAAGAACAAATTGTTCGTTATAGATACATTAATATTGTATTGGATGAAGTTGAACTATACTATCATCCCGAATGGCAACGTACTTTTCTGCATGATCTTCTCGATTATATACGTAAGATTAACTTTAAAGATATAGAACATATAGAGGGAATTAATATCCTTCTTGCAACTCACTCTCCTTTTATTCTTTCTGATATCCCCCATACTCATATCCTTCGCTTGAGAGGAGGAAAAGAAGATCAAATAGAAGTTAACGAAGAAACCTTTGGAGCCAATATTTATGATCTTCTACAAAATGATTTTTTTATGGAGAATGGTTTTATAGGAGATGTGGCTAAAGAGCATATCCAGTCTGCTATCCGGTATATGCAAAACAAACCAAATCCGAATGATTTTCAGTGGACAGCTAAAAGTTTGAAAGCCTTTATAGAGCTAATAGGAGAACCTTTGTTGAGAAATGCTTTATCAGATATGTATGAAACCTCTCCCTATATTGTTGATAAGAAAGAATCTATTAAAGAACAAATTTCGTATTTAACGGAACAACTTAATCAACTTGAAAAATGATATCTATCCCCTATAGTGTTGTGGAAAAAGCGAAAGCCTTGTTTCCAAAAAGAATAGAGAATCAACGTACCAATGCTTGTACAAAATTGGAAAAATTAAAAAATGCCAAATTAGAATCTATTGAATCAGACTATTTGAATAAAGTCATTGATTTATTTAAATATACGAATATCATTACCGCTCAGCCATCTCAATTAGAA